>CANQIL010000014.1 GCA_947624045.1 uncultured Bacilli bacterium | reverse complement strand
TAATGGCTTCTGGCTAGGAATTACCATGTTGGGATTCCACCAACTATATGTTAAGCACCGAACTGGCGCACCCTTTCACTAAAATTATAGCAAACTTCCAAAAAAAGAAAAAGACCAATTTGGTCCTAATATTAGCTTTATTCAATTGTACATGCAATGGCATCACTAGGCTTTGTTTTAATAGTTTTTGCTAAATCCTCTTTTATAGCTGAACTTTTAAGGTCTTTTTCGGAAAGTTCTTTATCAAAGCCATGACCAGCTGTATCTTCTAATCTTATTTTATAGTTTATAGTTACTTTAGGATTTAGTGGGTCTGTATTATCAGTTTCCTTTACCCATTTTACATAGCCTTTCATCTCAGCATTACCATATGGGGATTTACCATCATCTTTCATCAAAGCTTTAGTAGCTTTAGTTGTTGTATCAATAGTAAAATAATAAGTTCCATCATGTGTAAATGAACCAGGTACGTCATTGCAAGAGATGGTATCATTTTCTAAAGCTGTTTTTATTTCTTTTATGTATTTTTTAGCAGTAGATACAAATGTATCCTTTTTAGAATCTCCAATCATTTTAGTTGATGATAAAGCAATGATAACTATTAAAATGACTATAATAATAATTAAAAGTAAAATTAATCCTTTTTTATTTTTCACAATTTTTCCTCCTATCTTTAACTATATTATAATAAACTAATTTTATATAAGCAAGATAATTGAAGAAAAAAGACTGTTTTTGACAGTCTTTAAATATTGAACATTAATTAATTGTACACAAAGTTCCACTACCCGGTCCTGTTTTATTAGTTTTTGCTAAATTAGTTGCAATAGCTGATCTTCTAAGGTCTGATTCAGCAAGCTCATTTTCAAATCCGTGACCACCTGTGTCTTTTAATTGAATTGTATATTTTATAGTAGTTTTAGGATTTTGTGGATTAGAGTTATCAGTTTTCTTTTCCCATTTTACATAGCCTTTCATTTCGGCATTACCGAACGGTGACTTACCGCCAGTCTCCATTAAGTCTTTAGTAGCTTGAGCTGTTGTATCAATAGTGAAATAATAAATTCCATCAGGTGTACCTGAAGCAGTAATTCCACCACATGAAATGTTATCAGCGGTTACGGCCGTTCTTATTGATTTAATATACTCTTTAGCAGTAGATGCGAAAGTATCTCTTCTCGTATTTTCAATAATTCTATTTACTGAGCCAACAGCGACAACCATTAAAATACCCATAATAGTAACTACCGCAAGTAACTCTATCAAAGTAAATCCTTTTCTATTTTTCATAATCTTTTTCCTCCTATCTTTAATTAAATTATAATAAACTATTTGCATATAAGCAAGATAAATTTCATTTATTTACATTTTTTATACAATTAATAAGTTAATTTTTTATCAATTCTAAAGTAATTGGCTGTAATAGTATTACATCCACAAGTATTTTTAAAATAATTTTTATCTATATTTTGCACATTAACATCACTAATAGACCCTAACTTTTTAGTATCTACCCCTTTTTCAACAGTGCTTTCTTTAGAGTAATCTATTCCATATAATGAGCCATTAAATTTTTCAACTAATCTTACATAAAAGTCATAACGATAAGTTCCACTAGTCGAGCCAGCTACTTTTTTTATTACTACATAAGATTGTTCTCTTAAATATTCTCCTTCATTAGGTGGATTATCATATTCGCCATTATCTAAAAAACCAAGTGACATTACGACGCACTCATTAAGTGACGGTTTTACAACACCGCTATTAGTACTAGCCACTTTATATTTAGCAGTTGAAATCATTTTTTTAGCATCTTCATTATAAATTCTTTCTCTATTTTGCGATAAAATTCCAACTATATTAGGTACTGTTACTATCATTAAAAGGCCTAATATTGTAAGACTAGCTAATAATTCTATTAGTGTAAAACCATTTTTCTTCATATTCTTAACCTCTAGTATAATTATACATAGAATAAATAATTGACGCAAGAGGCCTATTTTAAAATTTTCTTGATGTTCTTAATTTCCTGTAAAGAAGTATTTGAGTATAAGTTTTTATCAAATAAGAAGCCATATCTAAATAAACAAAAACCTTCGTAATGTTTAATATTTCTACTTAAAATAATCTCTCTCATAATAATATCATTATTAGTAAGCCACTCATTACTACCACTTTTAGCGTACATATCAAACTGTCCTACTTTATAAAAAGCTAAAGCTACCATTAATTTAATATTATTATTGGTAATTAAGTTACTCCACTCTTGTAAGACTTTAGGAAAGGCTTGTGTTTCATTAAAAAAGCCATAATATATTTGAGGCATTATAAAGTCAACATATAAATCACTACTAAGCCAAGTTTTTACATCGGCAAAGTTCTTTGTATAATTATTTTCAATATTCCCTTCAGGTGAAACGCCAAAAGGAATTTTTTTAGACTGACAAACGCTATGTACCTCTTTTATCATTTCATTTACTTTCATTAAATTATAGGCATTTTTTGCCATTTCCCCATTTTTGGCAACATAGTCATTATAATCATTTATATCTATATCATTACTAGGATAAAAATAATCATCAAATAAAATACCATCTACGGAATAATTAGTTACTACTTCTTTTACTCCATTTACAATTAAATCAATTACTTCTTGTTTACTAGGATTATAATAAATGCCGCCATTTACAAAAAGCGTATCTGTTCCAATATATTTATAAGCTGGATTCTTTTTAGAAATACTATTTATATCATCATTAGTTCTTACCCGATAGGGATTTATCCAAGCATAGACTTCAATATTTTTTTTATGAGCCTTTTTTAAAAAGTAAGCCAAGACGTCTAATGACTTTTCTCCCTCATTAGTACTAATAGAAGCACTCCAGGGAAAGATATTTGACTCATATATAGCATCAGATTCACTTCTTACTTGTAAAATTATTAAATTAAAATGCATTTTAGAAATATTACTAATAGCATTATCAATATTTTCTTTAATAGCTTCTAAACTATCAGCTTTAATGTAATTTTGTAGTTCAATATAACTAAAAAAAATACCTCTTTTTTCTTGGTCATAACTAAGAACAGGCTCATGACTTTCATTATCTCTACTATAAGCTATTAATATAATCAAAATAAATACAATTAACCAAATTTTTCTTGTTTTCATAAACTTATTATAAATTTAATAAACTTTATTTTTTGTCGAATTATAGTTTATTATTGACTTTATCTTTTTCTATGATAAATAATCTTTTGTCACGATAAAAAGCATAAAAAACATTTTCTACTCTTTTATTTTCTTTACGTAAAACTTCTTCTAACCAAACTTTATTTTTTCTTATTTGATAAAGAACGTCTTCTTGTATTTCGCCATCAATTATTACTGGTAAGGGGTAAACATGTTTTTTATCATCTTGTTTTTTAAAGACACTTAATTTACCACTAGTCTCTAAAATAGCATAGTCAACTTCTTCAATTGATTTTATTTCTTTATCTCTTAGTTGCGTTAGTAAATCATCTAAGTTATATCTTTGTTTTAACATCTCTTCAAAATTAACTTTACCCCGGTTAATAATAACAGATGGGGTACCATCAATGGTGTTACGAATCTTACTGCTTTTTAGAGAAAGGGCTGATAAGCCTATTTGAAGCGCAACTAAAATAGAAATGGGTATTATAGAAATTAGGATACTTTTTTTATAATTTTCAATAGATATAGCCGCAATTTCCGCAATAAAAATAGAAACAATAAAATCCATTATCGATAATTCCCCTATTTCTCTTTTGCCCATTAGTCGGTAAACTGTTGCGATTAAAGTATAAAATAAAATGCTTCTAAAAAATATAGTAAAATATTCCATTAAAAAATCACCTACTATTAGCTTTATCTTTTTCATATTTTTTTATACATAACATAAACTGTAGTGAGGTGACTTATGACTAATTTAAAAAAATATCTTTCAAGACTTTTTTATACTTTTCTTTATTTGCTTGGTGCGATGCTTTTTATAACTACTCTTTATTATTTTAATTTAATGAATGAAAGTGTATATAAAGTCTTTAAAATTATTATTCTAATTATAAGTATGTTTGTAAGTGGATTTATCTTAGGAAGAATGGCTAAGAGTAAAGGCTATTTAGAGGGAATAAAGTTTTCTTTAATGATGATTTTAATCTTTTTAGTATCAACAGTATTACTAAGCGAGCCTTTAAAATTAACAATAATTATTTATTATTTAATAATATTAATGAGTACTACTTTTGGTAGTATGATTGGAGTAAGTTTAAAAAAAGAAACTAAGTCCTAATGAAGTTCTTCTTCAATAGTCTTAATTTCTTTTTTTATTTTTAATCTTTTAGTAAAACAGTTTTTGGGTAAAAGCTTTAGTATTATTTCTCTTGACTTTAATTCTCTTTCGTAATAGGAAAAGAACAAGTCATTTTTTTCTCGTAAAAGTATTGGTCCAAAGAAATATTCTTTATTTGTATATTTCTTTTTACCTTTTTTAAAGACAACTACTTGATAGATAAATTTCTTATCTTTAACTAATTTTTCTTTTTCAATATAAAAACCTATTTTACAGCAAAATCTTTTAACTTCTTCTAAGTAATTATTAGGGCTTAATATAAAGGTGTCAATTTGTTTAGCTATTTTTAAATTGTTTTTTAAAATACCAATTATATTTAAACCACCCATTCCTGAGATAATTACACAGTTAACATCATCAGTATAAGTATCTAAGCCATTTCCTAGGCGAAGCTCAATTTGGTTATCTAGCTTTTCTCTTTTTATGTTGAGTCTTGCTTGTTCTAGGGGGCCTTCTTTGACATCAGAGGCAATTACTTTGATGTTTTTATTTTTTTTAACTAAGTAGATATCTAATAAGGCATGGTCACAGCCAATATCTAGGGTAGTTTGCTTATCTTCAACTAAATCGCCAATTAATTTTAGGCGTTCATTTATTTTCATTAGTTAGTTAGAAAATCCTTTAATTTTCTAGAACGAGATGGATGTCTTAATTTACGTAGAGCTTTAGCTTCAATTTGACGTATTCTTTCACGAGTAACTCCAAAAATTTGACCTACTTCTTCAAGGGTACGGCATTGACCATCATCAAGACCAAATCTTAAACGTAATACTTTTTCTTCACGTTCCGTTAAGGTTGCTAAAACACCACTTAATTCTTCTTTTAACATTTCAACAGTTGCGTATTCTTCGGGACCCATTGTACGTTCATCTTTAATAAAGTCGCCTAAGTGAGAATCATCTTCTTCACCAATTGGTGTTTCTAGAGAAACAGGGTCTTGAGAAATTTTATAAACTTCACGAACTTTATCAATAGAAATACCTAACTTTTTAGCAATTTCTTCATCAGTTGGCTCTCTATTTAACTCTTGAGTCAATTGTCTTTGAATACGAGCTAATTTATTAATTGTTTCAACCATATGAACAGGTACACGAATAGTACGAGCTTGGTCCGCAATAGCTCTCGTAATTGCTTGTCTTATCCACCAAGTGGCATAAGTTGAAAATTTATAACCTTTAGTTGGGTCAAATTTATCAACGGCTTTCATCAAACCAATATTACCCTCTTGAATTAAATCTAAGAAAAGCATTCCTCTACCAACATATCTTTTAGCAATACTTACAACTAGACGTAAGTTAGATTCAGCAAGCATACGTTTAGCTTCTTCATCGCCCTCTTCTGCTCTTTTTGCATATTCAAATTCTTCATCACTAGTAAGCAAGTTAATACGACCAATTTCCTTTAAGTACATTCTAACGGGGTCATTAATCTTAACATCTTTAGTCATTGTAATATCTTCAACGACAATATTTTCTGTTATTTCTTCACCACTAGCATCATCATCTGAACCATCTTCAGAGATAATTTCAATGTTAGCGTCTACTAAAGCATTATAAAGTTCATCAAGCGAATCACTATCCATCTCTAGACCTTTTAATTCTTCAGCTAATTGTTCATAAGTAATAAAACCTTGTTGTTTTCCTAACGCTAGTAATTTTTCTTTTCTTTCATCTAAAGTTCTTATTTCTCCAACCATACCTATTCTCCTATCCTTAGTTTTCTAACCTTTTCAGCAATTAAAGCTTGCTCTAGCGGGTCTACTTCTTTTCGTAAAAGCGTATTTAATCTTTTTATTTCTTGTTTAACAGTATAATCTTTTACAGCTTTAAAATAAAGATTAAGCTCTTCCTTAGTAGTCTTATCATTATACCCATCAGCTAAAATGCTATTAAGTAAAACTAAAATATCGTCTTTATCACTAACATAAGTGTAAAAATCAGCCACATTTATAAAACCATTTTGCTTATAAAAATAAATTATTTCACTACAAGTCTTACGCATAGCTTCTTCAGAAAGAATTAATTTTTCTTTTTCAACTTGGGAAATAACCCAGTCATTATTAAGCATAAAGTAGAGAATTTGTTCCACGGCTTTTACATACTTATCTTTCTTTTTAACATCTTTTTTTACCGGAGTTTTAACATTTTGCTTTTCTTCAGTAGATTTTTTAAAACTATAAAGACGCATTTGTAGTGTATTATAACCTATATCAAACTCTTTTGCAAGTCTTTTTAACATAACTTCGATACGAATTTCATCAGTAATTTTAACCATTTCTTTTAAAACAGAGTTTATGTAATTAGCTTTTTCTTCATCACTACGAAAATCAACATTTTCTCGTAGTTTAAGCATTTTGTAATCAGAAAAATTTAAGGCCGATGATAAAAGATTATTAAATTTTTCGGCACCGTTATTTAAAATGAAAGTGTCAGGGTCATCGGGATTAGGCAAGGAAATTACTTTTACTTCAATATTTTCTGCACCTAAAACTTCACCAATATTTAAAGTAGCATGAACTCCGGCATCATCACCATCAAGACATAAAATAATATTGTTAGAAAGGCGTTTTAGTAAAGTTATTTGTTCTTTAGTAAGCGCTGTTCCCATTAAGGCAACGGTATTACGAATACCTATTGTACTAGCTCTAATTACGTCCATAAAGCCTTCCATAACTATAACACTTTTTTTAAGACGACATTCATCTTTAGCTATATGATAATGATAAAGTAGTTCACCTTTTTTGAAAATCTCCGTTTCTTTGGTATTAAGATATTTATTTTGATTATTGTCTTTATATATACGACCACTAAAACCAACGGTCTTACCAAAGGCATCATATAAGCTAAACATTATCCTATCACGATAAGTATCATGATTACTACTGGCAAGTCCGATATCATTTAAAGTTTTTAAATCATAGCCTTTTTTGGAAAGAAGAGTAACTAAATCATCGGCTTTATCTAAGGAAAGGCCAATTTCAAACTCTTTAATAACATCTTCGGTTATACCTCTACTCGCTAAGTATTTTTTAGCTTCTTTACCATAGGAACTATTTAAGTTATTTTGATAAAACTTACTAGCTAATGTATAAGCATCATATAGTTTAGTAAATTTATTATTTTTCTTAGTATACTTAGCGTTTTCTACTAAAACGCCTACTCTATCGCCTAAATATTTTAATACTTCGGGAAATTCCATATGTTCATAGTTCATTAAAAAAGTATAAACATTACCAGTAGCATGACAAGAAAAGCACGTATAAATTTGTTTTTCTCTAGATACACAAAGGGAAGGATTAGAGTCATCATGAAAAGGACAAACACCAAAGAAGTTTTTGCCCTTAGCTGTTAGTGAGATTCTCTCGCCAATAATATCAACTATATCTACTTTACTACGTATGACGTTAGCTAGATTATCCACTAAAAATCACTTCCTCGTAATTTCTTCTTATTATAGCACTTTTATCTTACTTTTACTACTTTCTTTTTGTGAAGTAATACGTCCTATTTCTTCTTTAAAAAACTCTTGAAAACTAAGAACAGACTCATCTTCTTCTACGACTCCGGTATAAGAAATAAAACTTCTTTGACAGTCTAATATTTCTCTTTTTTCTTCTAAATAATCTACATTACTTTGATAACTTTTAACTGTAAAATCAAATAGTTTAGTAATATCACAAATATTTTCTGAAGACAAAACTTGAGCCATAGTAGAAAAATAATATTTATAAATTAAATTTAAATCTACTTCATCATTTAAAAAAGCATTATCTTCATCATAATAAGCTATATCTTCTTTTTGAAAGCTTATTATATTACAAATCTTCCCTCTTAATTTTCTAAGACAATTAGTTTTAATAGCTTTAATAATATCAACTCTATCTTCATCTATTTCTCTAATAGCTTGTCCTATGTAACCATAAACATCTTCTATATTAGAAGAGGCTTTCTCGGCATCACTTTCAAATAATGCATATTCTTCTTTAATTTTTTCAATACTTTTCATAGTTATTCCTCTTTTACACGGAAAATATTATACCATGAGTTTCACTAATTTTGATACATATTTTTATAAAATTGAAAAAGACCTAGGGCTTCAAAAGTTTCCTAGGCACGCCTCAATTAATAATTATAATATTTACTAGCAAAACGCAATACTTTTGAAACATTTTTTTCTACTTGACTTTTTAGTATTCTTAGTGTATATTATTTTATGCAAAGCAAGATATTTATCTTGTGATGTTGATATAATTATTTTTATATCCATTTGGTCTATTAATTTAATTAGTGGATCAACCCCGTGTTGGCGCCACGCGCCGCTTAAGAAGCAGCCATTAAGGTTGTTTTTTAATTTTTAATCAAAAGAAAAAGATAAGGGAAATATCTTTTTACTTATTTTAAATTAAAGATTTACGGGTAAATGTTTCTACATCTTTATCAATATAAATATCTATTGTACCTTTATTAACTATTTTAATAAAACCAAGACCATTTATAACTAAATCTTCATCATACTTAAGTTCATAAGTAGTTTTGTTTAACTCTTTTAACTCATCATTATTAAATAAATTAAGTAATCTTTTTACTTTTAAATCATTAGAAATAAATAAAGTAAAACTATTTTTCTCACCACTTACATAATCTATTCTAATGATATCTTCAATTATAATAGACTGATTCTTGCGAAGTTGATAAGTACGAGGTTTTATTTCTTTAGTAGGAGATATTTTCTTTACTAACTTCTCATCGATATGATTTAAAATAGAGCCACTTTCTACTAAACCAGGCGTATCTATTAAAGTTAAGTAATCATTAAGTTCAATTTTCATTAAAGAAAGTGTAGTTGATGGTAAAGGCGACATAGTAAGCTCTCTAGTACTATCGGAATAGTTTTTGATAAGCTTATTTATTAAACTACTTTTGCCTGCGTTAGTATGCCCTACTACATAGACATTTTTAGAAGTTTGATAAAACTTTATTCTCTTTAATAAATAGTCAATATTATAATTTTTATTAGCACTAATAACAATAATCTCTTCAAATAAAATATTCTTATCAGCTAAATATTTTTTTAATTTATCTTCTTTTACTGACTTAGGTAAGACATCTTTTTTATTTAAAACTAAAATCATTTTATTAGGAATTATATTTCTAATTTGTTCTAAGTTTCTTTCTAAATTTAGTAAATCAGTAACATATAAAACTAAATCTTTAGTTTCACCAACACTTTTTAAAATATTTAAGTATTCTTCATTAGACTTAGTTACTACTTGATATTCACCATAATTTTTCATCCGAAAACATCTTTGACAAATATCATTTTCTAAAGATGTTGTATATCCTTCTTGCAAAACATTTTCATCTTGCAGCAACACACCACAACCACTACATCGTTTTTCATTCATAATATTTTCCACGCTCCAATAAACCACGTTTTTCATATTTTTTCAAAATCTTGGCTTCAATTTTTCTATTAAGACCCGTAATTTTTAAATCTTTAGTACCAAGTGGGTCAGTTAAAACTGTTACTATGTGAAATCTATTACCACATAATATATCTGTTACAATTTGGTCCCCTATCATAGCCATTTCTTTTTTCTTCAAATTATATTTTTTCTTAATTTTTCTAAGAGAAAAAGTTAAGGGCTTAAAACTTAAAGACTCTCCTCCTATACCTAAATCCTTTAAATAAGGAGTAATTCTTTTTTTAGTATTGTTAGAGCTAATCAAAATTAAGAAGTCTTCTTGTAATTTTTTAATTAGCTTTTTTGTTTTTAAAGGACATCTTTCATTTTCAATTAAACCTAAAGTATTATCTAAATCAAAAACTAAACAAGTAATTCCCATGTCTTTTAGTTTTTCATAGTTAATTTCAAAAATATTTTTTTTATACATTGTAGGTTTAAAAATTCCCATCAAAAATCACCTAAACTTTATTATATATAAAAAGTTAATATTTGTCTAATTATTTACTCGTTGCGTAACCATTGGTGTTGTCATAGTTATCTTTTCAAAGTGATAACCATTATTTTTAGCATAGTGAATGATATCTCTTAGAGCATCTCTTGTATAGGTTTTAATATCATGCATTAAGACAACATTAGCTCTATTTTTAGAAAGACTGCTAGTAACATTATTAGTTATTTCACTAGCGGTATGATTACCACTTTCTGCATCACCTGATGAAATGTTCCAGTCAAAATATCTAAATCCTCTATTTAATACTTCTTTAGTTAAAGTACTCATGATACCGACTTGGTATTTTCTACTAACTGTATTACTAGAACCTCCTGGAAAACGAATTATTTTAGCTTCATAGCCCGTTATTCTTTTAACACGGTCAGAAACAGAATATAAATCATTAAAATAAGCATCAACTGAAGCATAAACTACAGAATAATTATGGCTAGCCGTATGTAACGCTACCGTATGACCCTCATCATAAATCCTCTTTATAAGCTCATCTGGTCCACCATTGGTAACGAAGAAAGTAGCTTTAACACCCTCTTCTCTTAAAATATCTAGAATAACATTAGTTGTTCCCTGTTTAGGGCCATCATCAAAAGTTAAGTAAACGGCACCATTATTAGTCTTTTCAGAAACAACTACTTTTCTTTCCACTGTTGTTGAATTATTAGCTTTATCACTAACTGTATATTTTAAAGTATACTCACCTACTTTATCATTATTAACACTACCTTCTACTTTAACATTTTCACTTAAATTTCCATCACAGTTATCCGTAGCATTAAACCCTGCTTCTTGATAATCATCTCCTACAAAAATATAAGTAACACCACTACCCTCTAAGGCTAACTCAGGTTTAGTTATATCTTTATAAATAATTTTACGACTAACACTTTCTGTATTACCAGCTTTATCCGTTACAGTATAGGTAATTTTATCTTCTTCTTCATTAACTTTTACCCTCTTAGTAATATCACCATCATAATTATCAGTAGCTTTGTATTCTTCTTGTTCATACTTCTTACCGGGACAAACATAAATATCATCTTTACTAACTAAAGTAATCTCAGGCTTAGTTATATCTTTTACTATTACTTTTCTTACGGCTTTTCTTTTAAATATACCGGCTTTAACTGTATAAGTAATCTCATAAGTACCTAACTTCTTAGAGTTAACTTTACCACTAGTTTTAACATCTTTAGAAATATCATCACCTAAAAACTCAGCTTCATAACCCTTTTCATTATATTTTTCCTTATAATTAATTACTACAGTACTTTTACCTTTTAAATTAATCTGCGGCATTAATAGATACTCAAAAATGAAAAAGGCAACTAATGATAAAACTAATACTAAGCCCCAAATAATAAAATTTTTCTTGGCATCTTCTCTTAATATTCTTACTTTTTTAACTCTTGTAGTATTTTTTCTTACTCCCATAATACCACGCTCACTAACTTAACTCAACTAAATCTAACTAATATAATTATAACCATTTTTTAAGGAATTGTCTATATCGACAAAAAGCGACTTTACAGTTTAGAACTTATTATTTTTAATAAATTCTCTTAATATTTTAGTTAAAGCTCTCTTTTCTATTCTTGACACATAACTACGAGATATACCTAGTTTTTTAGAAATTGTTTTTTGGGTTTCTTCTTCATTATTTAAAAGACCATATCTTTTTATTAAGATTTCTTTTTCTCTTTTAGTTAAAACATTCATATACTCTTTTAATAAATTAATATTATCTTTCATATCAATATCCATAGTAAAATCAGGTTTAGGGGCTTTTAAGACATCAATTATAGCGATTTCATTACCATCTTTATCAAAACCAATTGATTCATTTATAGAAATATCTTTGGCATATTTATTATTACTTCTAAAAAACATCAAAACTTCATTTTCAATACAACGAGCACAATAGGTTGTTATTTTAACACCTCTATCTGGAGAGAATGTATCTACTCCTTTGATTAAGCCTATTGTCCCAATACTAATTAAATCATCATTATCAACATATTTAGTTTCAAATTTTTTAACTATATGGGCAACTAACCGTAAGTTATGCTCAATTAGCTTATTTCTAGCTTCCATATTCCCTTCCATTTTAAGTTTTATACACTTTTCTTCTTCATCTGGCGTTAAGGGTTCTGGAAAAACTTCATTAGAATAACTACCAGTAAAGCAAAAAAACTCTTTTAAAAACTCAATAAAAAACATATAATCACCACTAAATTATATGTCTTATTTTGTCGAATTTTTCTTTTAAAAATAATTTTTTATAAAACAAAAGTCCTAAAAATGAACCAGCGGTATCAATTAAAACATCTCTTACTTCTCCACTACGCTTGCTTACAAATACTTGATGTATTTCATCACTACAAGCATAGAGCATACATAAAAGAAGAAGTATTACAAACATTCTCTTATCAATTGTAAAGTACTCACAAAAGTAATTTATAAGTAGAAAACCTAAAAGAAAATATATAGTAAAATGAGCTATTTTTCTAACAATAAATGTAATTGTTTCTAATTCTTTATCTGAATAATCTTTCTTAGTAATAATCTTAACAATATTAATAATAGTAGAACTTTTCTTATTAGACTCTACTCCTGTATCAGAAGAAAAGTAAAATATAGTAATCATACATAATAAAAGAAGAATTAATTTAATAATTTTCATAACATCACCATATAAATTATACTACTATTTAAGATATTTTTTCTTCTTTTCTAAATTATAATTACTTAAATTATTAAATATATTTAAACTTTCTGAACTTCTTTCGTTTGAATCAGAAAATAAATTAATATTAGCTGATTGATAATAAGCATCTTTTATAAGACCTAGGGCACATAACATTATATAAAAGTCTTTTTTATTAGAAGCTATTTCATTATATAAATTACATAAAAAGTTATCATTCATAGATTTTTTACTTAATACTTCAAGTGTTTCTTCAAAAGAAGCATTAATATCTATATTTAAAAACTTACATACTTTAGCAAACTTAACACCTAATTCTTGAAATTCGCCGTAAAAATCAAAATTAGTAAAGTATAGACCATTGTTATATAAAGTATTACTTTTTTTAAAAGATTTAGCTGGTCTTGTTTTAGAAGATTCATTATAAGTAACATTCTCAGCTGTATCTTGGGTAATTACTTCATCTAGTAATTTTAAACCGTTATAAAAATAATAGGGTGATGAAAAGCCATATCTATTAGCTTCACGTTGTAGTGTTACATCTTTCCACATTATATTAGCTAAGTTAGGGGCATAATCACTCCAAGCAGAATTAATAATATGACCATATTCATGAGTAGAATATAAAAGACTTCTTTCTTCTGACGTTAAATTTTTACTACTTTCAATTTGTGGCGTTAAAGAAATAATATTATCTTTTGTAAAACCAACTACATTACCTTTTTCTAAAGTTTCAGCTTTATCAATAATACGAATAAGCTGAATAGACATTAACTTATATAAAACTTTATTTATATTATCTCTAGTAACATAGTCCATTTTAATTAGCCAATACATATATTTTTCAATATTTTGAACAAAATCTCTTATTTTTGGTTTATTTTTTATCTTTGTTAATTCTTCATCTTTACTATAATAATTATAAAAATCAACTGAGTTAGCATAAAGTCGCTTTAAAAATTCAGTAAAGCCTGAATAATCAGTATTGCTCCAATCAAAAATAGTTTTATACATATACCCAACCCCTTAAATTGGCTATATTATACCACTTTTTAGTAAAATCCGCAAGATTTAACTAATTTGTGGCTAAAACGTACAGGCTAATACTTTTTTGAATTTTTTATTAAACTATATTTAATTACATAACCCCGGTAAGAACTAGGCGAGTAGAAAGGGCACTATTTGCTCCACCAGCATCCCTGCGAAAGTAAAATTGACCTGCCGAAGCACCATCACTGCAAGCACCACCACGACTAAACCATGAAAGCTTAGAATCAACAAAAATTGAGGTATCATTATACCAGGCATTATGAGCTCTTTTATATTTAACTGAAGCACCATCTTTATCAAAATAATAGTAAAATGGACCTAATTCTCCTGTCGCATCTCCTATTATTCTTTTACTATAATCATCCCAATTTGTTGTTGCCCCATATTTATCAAAGTATTTAGGATAATCTGTTAACTCATTTTCTAATTCACTTACACTGGCATCTTGTCCCTCACGATAAGCGGCCATATATTCATATGCCCCTCCACTCATATCGTATATTCCTGTTATATTTCCTGTTGTGGATGCTAGAAAACCTGTTGCCGTATCATAAGACTTTGTCTCTTTATCATCTGTTCCAGATTTTCCAGGATAACTACTTTGGTCTGTATCAGCAGCAGCTGAATAGCCCGTTAAATAACTTTTATTGTTATTTATATTTATTTCATTACCAATACCGTAAACTGAGTGTGACAGATATGCTACGGCTCCCCACTCAGTATTTTTCATCATATGGGAGTCTAGTTCTCTATTATAACTATATAAAGCATTCCAAAATTCTCCAACTGTGGCACTTCGCCATGAGGATACATTTGGCTTTACTTTGACAGAGCTCTCACTTCCTGATACTTCAAACTTTCCGACCCATAATCCGTTAACCTCAAAGTTTGTAAAAGCTGGATGGGTATAATATTTTCCATTGGCTATTTCTGTTGAAGCTTCAGTATTTTTGTTTTCAAAAACTATATCTATTAATCTAGCATTCCCGGTTATGTGTCTTAGGGCTGTTGGATCACTCTCAGCTCCTTCTATGGTATCAGTTAAATTATTTAAATTATAAAGCTTTTGGTCTTCACTTGTATTCCATAATTTGTATTTATATCTTGGTATCCAAACAAAGTAAGCAGCTATTTCATTTTCTTTAATTGTATCACCTACATTATGACTAATACCACTTTCTAATATTATCGCATTTGCCCATCTTTTTTCTTCATAACTATACCATGGTGTATTAAGATTGGCATATTTTACTACTCCATCATCATCTATTGTTACTGGTATCATTCCTTTTCCTAAAACTGGGTCTGCTCCATGCAATATCCTTTCAGTATATATACTTTCTTGTTCTTTACTAAAGTCTTTATATTTTTGATATAAATCATCAATTGAATCTTGGACATTTGTTTTACTAGAACCATTATCATAATTTACTACTTTACTATCAATAAAGGAACTTACAGCATAAACAGAAAAGCTACTTGCGACTATTATTCCTATAATAAAGCCTAATAAATATAAATGATTTTTTCTCATATTCACTTTCTTCACCTGCCTAAAGATTTATACTGCAAGTACTAATCGAGCAGAAATGCCACCGTTTCCTTTACCTGGGTTCCTACCGAAGTAGAACTGGCTTGCTAAAATGCCATTATCACAAGCGCCGCCACGGAAGAACCATGGGTATGTGGAATCTACAAAATATGAGTAGTCAGCATACCAGGCATTGTGCGCTCTTTTATACTTTGATTCAGAAGTTGTCATGTCTTTATCATAATAATAGTAAAATGGTCCTAATTCTGCTGTTGCATCTCCTATTATTCTTTTTCCATAATCATCCCAATTTGTTGTCGCAGCATATTTATCAAAATAATTTGGATACTCTGTTAACTCACTATCTAATCCACTTGTAGATGCATCCTGTCCTTCACGATAAGCAGCCATATACTCATTTGATCCACCTGACATATCATATATTCCTGTTATATTTCCGGTTGTTGAGGCTAGGAAACCCGTTGCGCTGTTATAAGGTTTTGTCACTGTATCATCTGTTCCATCATCTATTCCGTATTCTCCAAAAAATGAACTTTGGTCGGTATTGGCGGCAGCTGAATAGCCTGTTAAATGACTTTCATTATTGTTTATATTTATTTCATTACCAATACCATAAGCAGAATGGGAAAGATAAGCTGCTGCTCCCCATTCCGTATTCTTCATCATATGGGAGTCTAGCTCTCTATTGTAGCTATATAAAGCCTTCCAAAATTCTCCTACCGTCGCTTTTTGCCATGAAACTACTCCTGGTTTTACTTTTATGGTTTTAGCACTTCCTGATATTTCAAACTTTCCGACCCATAAACCATTAACATTAAAACTAGTAAAGGCTGGATGGGTATAGTACTCTCCATCGGCTATTACTGTTGAAGCTTCAGTACCTTTACTTTCAAAAACAATATCTATTAATCTTGCATTTCCTGTTATACGTCTAAAGGCCGTTGGGTCACTTTCAGCTCCTTCTGCAGTATCTGTTAAATCTCCTAAACTATAAAGTTTTTGGTCTTCACTTGTATTCCATAATTTGTATTTATATCTTGGTATCCAGACAAAATAAGCAGCTATTTCATCCTCTTCAATAGTATCACCTACATTATGACTAACTCCACTTTCTAATATTACCGCATTAGCCCACTTCTTAGCTTCATATTTATACCAAGGAGTATTTACATTGGCATACTTTACTGCTCCCTTAGCATCTATAGTTACTGGTATCATTCCTTTTCCTAATACTGGGTCTGCTCCATGCAATATTTCTTCTGTATATTTAGTGTCTTTTTCACCAATTAAATCTTTATAATTTTGATATAACTCATCAATCGAATCTTGCACATTTTTGGCACTACTTCTTTCATTTTTATAAGTTACTTCTTTACTTTCAATAATTGTCTCTGCAGCAAAAACTGAAAAACAACCTACTATAACTATTCCTATAATAAAGCCTAATAAATATCTATAATTTTTCTTTAATATTTTCATAATCTTCACCTTAACTTTTGATATAATTCATCCAATGCACACTTCACATCAATACATTTTGATTTACTTTTCGTATTATCATAAATTAACATTTCAGCCGAAGGTCTTTCAAAAGTAAAATTTAATAAAACGGCCTGTGCTTCTAAAGATGAAATATTATGTTTAAAAGTTATATTAAAAGTTACACTTTCTTTTTTACCTATTAAGTCACCTAATTTATAATTTTCTAATTCATAAGAAGTATTTATATTACTATTTTCAATATTACTTATAACAAATGTATAAGGTGAATTATTTTTAACTGTAACTTCAAATTTAACAGATGCATCAACATCTGTTGGAGTATAACCTAGCAAAACTTCATCCTTAGAAAACTCAGAATATTGAATAGTCATATTACTTGGCACATTTTTCGCAACAAAATTAGTTACTCTAACTTCAGCATCGGCTCTATAATTTAGTTCACCACTTATTCTTAAGCTACTTTCTAAAACGGAATAGCCAATACTAAATAAACAAATAGTAAAAGCTATTAAAAATATTAGAAATCTATTCAACTTTTTATTCATATTTGTGCACCTTTTTTCCACTGTTTCTATTTTTATCTAATTATATCATACCCCCCCCCCATTGGGTGTTGTCAAGAGAAAAAATTAAAAAGAGAACAAAAATTCTCTTTTACATTTAAATCAATATTGTAGATTTTTTATCATTTAACTGAAAGAACTAATCGTGTGGAAATATAGCCATTTGCTTCCCCAGTATAACTATCAAAAATGAACTGACCTGCCAAAATGCCACTACCGTAAACGCCGCCACGGTAAAACCAAGTGACTGTGGAATCGACAAAGTATGAATAGTCACCATACCAAGCATTGTGAGCTCTTTTATAATTAACTGAAGCTCCATCTTTATCATAATAATAGTAAAATGGTCCCATTTCTCCTGTCGCATCTCCTATTATTCTTTTGCCATAATCACTCCAACTTGTTGTTGCCTCATATTTATCGAAATAATTTGGATACTCTATTAATTCACTATTTAAGCCACTTGTACTAGCATTCTGTCCTACACGATAAGCAGCCATATATTCAACAGACCCACCTGACATGTCATATATTCCTGTTATATTTCCTGTTGTGGAGGCTAGAAATCCTGTTGCCGTATCATAAGTTTCTGTTATCGTATCATCTCCAGGATAACTACTTTGATCAGTACCAGCGGCAGCTGAATATCCTGTTAAATAACTTTGATTGTTATTTACGTTTATTTCCGCACCTATTCCGTAAGCTGAGTGCGAAAGATAAGCTACTGCTCCCCATTCCGTATTCTTCATCATATGTGAATCTAACTCTCTATTATAACTATACAATGCATTCCAAAATGTGCCTATTGTTGCACTTCGCCATGAGGATACATTTGGTTTTACTTTGACAAAACCAGCACTTCCTGATATTTCAAATTTTCCGACCCATATGCCATTTACATCAAAACTAATAAAAGCTGGATGGGTATAATATTTTCCATCGGCTATTTCTGTTGAAGCATCAGTACCTTTACTTTCAAAAACTATATCTATTAATCTTGCATTTCCTGTTATACGTCTTAAGGCCGTTGGGTCACTTTCAGCCCCTTCTGCAGTATCTGTTAAATCATCTAAATTATAAAGTTTTTGGTCTTCACTTGTATTCCATAATTTATATTTATATCTTGGTATCCAGACAAAGTAAGCAGCTATTTCATCTTCTTCAATAGTATCACCTACATTATGACTAACTCCACTTTCTAATATTACCGCATTAGCCCATTTCTTAGCTTCATATTTATACCATGGTGTATTTAAATTAGCATATTTTACTACTCCTTCATCATCTATAGTTACTGGTATCATTCCTTTCCCTAAAACTGGATCTGCTCCATGCAATATTTCTTCAGTATACTTAGTATCTTTCTCACCTGTAAAATCTTTATATTTTTGATATAATTCATCAATTGAATCTTGAACATTTTTGGCACTACTATTTTTATTATTATAAGTAACATCTTTACTATCAATAATTGCGCTAGCGGCATATACTGATATACTTCCTACTAAAATAGCTCCTAAAACAAAACTAAATAAATACTTATAATTTTTCTTAAAAATTTTCATCATCTTCACCTACCTTAACTTTTCATATAATTCATCTAATGCACATTTCACATCAGTACATTTTGATTTACTTTTCGTATTATCATAAATTAACATTTCAGCTGAAGGCCTTTCAAAAGTAAAATTTAATAAAACTGCTTGTGCATCTAACGATGATGTATTATGTTTAAAAGTTATATTAAAAGTTACACTTTCTTTTTTACCTATTAAGTCACCTAATTTATAATTTTCTAATTCATAAGAAGTATTTATATTACTATTTTCAATATTACTTATAACAAATGTATAAGGTGAATTATTTTTAACTGTAACTTCAAATTTAACAGATGCTTCATTTTCCATTGGAGTATAACCTAACTTAACTTCATTTTTAGAAAATTCAGAATATTGAATATTCATATTATTTGGCACACTTTTCGCAACAAAATTAGTTACTCTAACTTCAGCATCAGCTCGATAATTTAACTCGCCACTTATTCGTAAGTTACTTTCTAAAGCAGAATAGCCAATACTCATAAAAATAACTACTGCCCCTATTAAAACTAATATATATTTATTGTACTTTTTCATAACTCACCTTTTATATTTATTTGTGGAATATCTCCACTATGATAATTATATGTCGAGTTTTTCCACAAGTCAAGCTATTAATGTGGAAATTTGCGACAATAAAAATTGAGGTGTAACTATGATAGGAAAAGTAATAAAATACATGCGTCAAACTAATAATATAAGTCAAGATAAATTATCTTTAAAAACAAATATCGGAAGAACAACAATTTCCGATTATGAAAGAGAAAAAACAGATATAAACTTTGAAAATATTGAAAGAATTGCCAATATATGTGGCTATGAAATAGTATTTAAAAATAAAACTACTAAAGAAGAATTTAGAGCTAAAGATATCGAAAGAAAAATTTAATTTTAAAGTTTCTTTTCTAAATTAGCAATTTCTTGTTGTAGGGCTTGAACCATCTTTTTTAACATATCAACTTCATTATTACTATTACTACTATTAGTATTATTAACATTACTATAATTTCCATTATAATTAGTACTTTTACCACTATTAGTACTATTTTTTAATTTATTGCCTCTTTCTTCTTGAACTTGTTGGTAAAAAGCATTGGTTGATAAGACTTGGGCAATAAGCATTAACCAGTTACCAAGAGCATTTTGTTCGTTAGCAGTCATATCATCTATTAAAATATAACCAACTGCCACGGCACTTCCCGAGAAGATGCGCGGATGTACATTAGGTATCATACTCAAAGAACATCACCTATAAAATTATATTAATTAAATTTTAAGAATATATTTTTAATATGAGAGAAAATACGGAAAGAATAAAAGATATAAAAATAGAAAACTTTATATGGATTATTTGTCTTATTTTAATAGGCATATCTATTTATGGAAATTTTTATGAAGAAAGATATTTTAGATATTATCAAGAAGAAGATAAAGAAAAATATCGTAGTGCTCTTATTTTTGTTTTTTCTGTTGCGATGATTATTTATATTTATTATTTATATGATAGTTATGAAAGTTATTTAGATAATAAAAATTCTTTAAATAAAAAAAGCAAAGATTTAGCTACTTTAAATCTTTACTCATCGTTTTTATTTACTATAGCAGGAGCAATATTATTGTATATTGCTATTATTGATGAAAACTTAGATACAGAAATTTCATTTACTTAAACAGTTTTATTTTATTGATGTGTTATAACAAAACGGGTGCTGCGGCTACTACTGGCATGTCCGTAAGCATAGTGTGATACAAATATTCCCGCACCAGCAGCATCACCATAGTAACCACCACGATCTATCCAAGGATACTCACGATATACAAATCCAGTCCAATTGCCATACCAACCTGATGTTTCTGATAAAGCTTGTCCATAGCATATTCCATTGTCACAAGCTTTTTGTGAATATGTTAAATTTGAAATCGTTGGCATTGTATCGCTACTTGTTCCAATTTTATATAAATTATAATATTTTTCTGCTGGAAATGCAAGTTCTGGGTTATTTTTAAAATCATCATAAGCATTAGTGGCATATACTTTTCCGGTAAATCCTGAGTTTAATGTCGTTGAATTTCCACTCATTGGTGGATATGGTTCTTCATAATAAGCTAATACTCCCATTATATATTCCCATGCTCCCCCAATCATATCATATATCCCATAGATATTTCCTGTAGTAGAGGCTCCTGGTCCAGCTTGACCTTTTCCTTCGCCTAGTTCGGCCATATCATTATAAACATATTGTGTAGATGTTGATTCTTTTTGACTTGGTGTTCCATTACTACTTCCTGTTACATATTCTTCTGATTTATTTTGATATATTTCTTCATATTTTCCTGCATAATCTGGATTACCATGCTTTCCATATTTGCTTTGAGAAAGGTATGCTACTGCTCCCCACTCATCATTTTTCATCATGTGTAAGTCACCTCTATCAGTAAATCCAAAAGTTGCTTTATCCTTTTGCATACTTCTTGCGGCATAAAAGAAACTACTTACGCGTTGACCTCGACATGAACGTTCACCTGGTTTTATAGTTAACTTACTCACATTGCAAGCATCGTCTACACATACGTCTTCTGAAGGTAAAGTACCTGTAGTTTCAAATTTTCCGACCCATATTCCTGCTTGGGTTACTCCTCCAAAGCTAAATGCATCTGGTGTTCTCCAGTTATTTTGCTGAGTCCCTGTATAATTAGCTGTTCCACTTTCAGCTGTGTCTGTCTTAGATAAAAATTTTACATCAATGGCTCCAGGTAACTCTGCACTTGTTCCACCTCTTCCATATTTGCCTTGGATTGTATATGAATATCTTGGTATCCACACCCACATTGTATTTATATATTTCATATCTATTTCTGTTCCTGGATCAGCTTGGATTAAATCACCTCGTACATCAGAAATAACAGTTACCGCATTAGCCCATTTTTGATGGTCATAGTCATACCAACTATTATCTTTATTACTTGAATCTGCTTTTTTCCATACTCCCTCAGTAGTATTTGTTGCTTCATAATATACTGGTATCATATCTCCATTTAATACTGGAGCATTTGGTTTAGTTTCTGATACTGGTGTTACTGTACCTGATGAACTATCTCCACTGACGACATTTTCAAAGATAAATGTTCTATCTAAGCCTTCAATTGTAACGGTGTCATTAGGAATATTAGTAGCTTCATTACTAAAAGTTACTCTTAATGTTACTGTAGTTTTTTCTTTTGAGTCTAATATATCTATATTTTCAAAACTAGTTTCAGTATTTATTTGGGTATTACCATAATATACTTCATAAGTAACATTTCCTCTTAAAATTTCTTCATCTTCAGGAGATTTAACTGTATAAGATAAAGGATTATTTATTCCCTCAACATCTTTCAACTTAGCCGCTATTGTTCCGGCATTTTCAACAGGAATAGTAAAAGTGCAAGAATCCCCTGGTATTTTAAAAGAAGCACTTAATTCTGTAATTGATGTACCTGTTACTTTACCAATATCACAAGAAGCTTTACCACCTGTAGAAGTAGTAGTATTTTCACTTACAAAAATTACACTCCATTTTTCCACCGGAACAGTAGCTGTTCCACCTATTTTTAAATTTGCAGACAAAATAGCATATCCAATAGATAAGCCAATTACTACTAAACATAAAGCTCCTATTATTATATATTTTTGTTTTCTATTATCCATAATCTTCAAATCCTTTGTAGTACTAAAATATTACTAAACTAGTATATATAAAAATTATACAACTTAGGATAGTAAAAATATGTAGATTTATAGTTTACTTTGTAAATAAAAAATGACAACTCTTTTTAAGTTATCATTAAATATTATTGAGATATTAAAGCAAAACGGGAGCCATGACTGAAAGCATTGCCACCAGATTGAGCTGATGCAAAAATCCCTGCATCAGTAGCATAACTACGACCACAGCCGCGTACAGACCAAGGACCATCGTTCGATACAAAGCCGTTATAATCATCATACCAGCCTAATGTTTCGGATAAGGCTTGTCCGTAACATATTCTTCCATTGCAGGCTTTTAGAGAATTATTTAAATCTGATGTTTTTGGCATTGTATCAGCTGTTGTTCCAACTTTATATAAATTATAATATTTTTCTTTTGGAAAAGGAAGTGCTGGCTCATTTATAAAATTTGTATATTCGTTATTTTCATATACTTTTCCTGTGAAACCAGAATTAGATGTAGTTGAGTTTCCACTCATCGGAAGATATGGATCTTCATAATAAGAAAGAACTCCCATTACGTATTCCCATGCACCTCCACTCATATCATATACTCCATATACGTTTCCTGTAGTAGAAGCACCGGGACCTGCTTGGCCTTGTCCTTCACCTAGCTTAGTTAAATTATTGTAGGCATGTTGTTTAGGTGCAGTTTCGCTTTGACTTGGCGCTCCATTACTATTTCCTGTTATATATTCCGCTGACTTATTCTGATAGATTTCTTCATATCTACCAGAATAATCTGGATTACCGTGTTTTCCATATTTGCTTTGTGATAGATACGCTACTGCTCCCCATTCATCATTCTTTATCATATGTAAGTCCCCACTATCAGTAAATCCAAAAGTTTCTTTATCTTTCTGCATACTTCTTGCAGCATAAAAGAAACTACTTACTCTTTGATATCTTAGTGAAGCTACTCCCGGTTTTATAGACAAATTTTTTACATTGCAATTTTCATCTACACAAGCATCTTGAGAATCTAAAGTTCCTGCTATTTCAAATTTGCCTACCCATATTCCATCTTGGGTTGTTCCACCAAAATTGAAAGCATCTGGTGTTCTCCAATTTTTTTGTTCATTTCCCGTGTAATTAGCTGTTCCACTCTCTGCTGAGTCTGACTTTGATAGAAATTTTATATCAATGGCACCAGGTAAGGCTGCACTTGTTCCACCTCGGCCATATTTTCCTTGGATTGTATATGAATATCTTGGTATCCATACCCACATTGTATTTATATCATCCATTGATACTTCTTCTCCAACTTCAACTTCGTTTTTATAATGATTTCTTGAACTTTCTGTTACAGTTACAGCATTTGCCCACTTTTGGTGGTCATAATCATACCAAATATTATCTTTATTATTTTCATCAGCTTTTTTCCATACTCCATCAGTTGTACCTCTTTCTTCATAATAAACCGGTATCATTCCATCATTTAATACTGGAGCATTTGGTTTAGTTTGTGATACTGGTATCACTGTTCCAGATGAACTATCTCCACTGACGACATTTTCAAAAATAAATGTTCTATCTAATCCTTCAATAGTAACAGTATCATTAGGAATACTAGTAGCTTCACTATTAAAAGCTACTCTTAAAGTTACAGTTGTTTTTTCTTTAGAATCTAATATATCAATGCTTTCAAAAGTAGTTTCACTATTTATTTGAGTATTACCATAATACACTTCATAAGTAACATTATTTCTTAAGATATCTTCATCTCCAGGAGATTTAACTGTATAAGATAAAGGAGTATTTATTCCTTCAACATCTGTTAACTTAGCTGCAATTGTTCCTGCATTTTCAACTGGAATAGTAAAAGTACAAGAATCTCCTGGTATTTTAAAAGTAGCACTTAATTCTGTAATAGAAGTACCTGTTACTTTACCAATATCACAAGTAGCTTTACCACTTTTTGAAGTAGTCGTATTTTCACTTACAAAAATAACACTCCACTTCTCTGCTGGAACAGTAGCTGTTCCACCTATTTTTAAATTAGCCGAAAGTACTGCATATCCAATAGATAAGCCTATTACTACTAAACATAAAGCCCCTATAATTATATATTTTTGCTTTCTACTATCCATAATCATCACTCTTTTCCACTGTTTCTATTTTTACCTAAGTATAGCATACCCCCCCCCCATACCGTCCTGTCAAGAAAAAAATAAAAAAAACTGTCAAATAGTCTAATAGCTAACTATTCAACAGTCACTTTTAATAATTTTCAGCCTTTAATTCCATAAAGCTTTGTTTATGACTACATACAGGGCATACTTCTAGGGCATCTTTTCCCTCATAAACATGGCCACAGTTACGACATACCCAAATTTTATTACCATCTTTGTGGAATACTCTATCATCTTTTACATTTTGAAGTAATTTCAAATATCTCTTCTCATGTTCTTTTTCAATTTCACCAACTTTTTCAAATAGAAAAGCTAGTCTAGTAAATCCTTCTTCTTTGGCAGTTTCAGCAAACTCTTTATACATTTCAGTCCACTCATAGTTTTCACCATTTGCGGCATCTTGTAAGTTTTCTTCAGTAGTTGGAATATCACCACCATGTAATTCTTTAAACCATAACTTAGCATGCTCTTTTTCATTTTCAGCTGTTTCTAAGAAGATAGCAGCTAATTGTTCATAACCATCTTTTTTAGCTTTACTAGCATAATAAGTATATTTATTTCTAGCTTGGCTTTCTCCTGCAAATGCAGTCATTAAATTTTGTTCAGTTTTACTTCCTTTTAATTCCATAAATCTTAACCTCTTTCTTTATATATTTATATTAAGGATTATTCTCCTAATATACTACTTCTATCTTCATAACTAGTATGAAGTAACTCTTCAGCCTTTTCGCTTAAAGGGCAATCTAAAAAGCACTTATAAATATCGATTATATCTTTATTTTGATAACTAGCTTTTACATTTAGATTTTTATCTTCCTTATATAAGCCTTGGCTTCTTCTTTCGACTGTTTCTTTTTGTTTAGAGACAATTCCTAAAGGTTGGCCACCTCCACCTACACAGCCTAAAGGACAATTCATAACTTCAATAAAATCATATTTTTTACTACCATTTTCTATTTCCTTTAGAATGTCCTCGATATTTAGCATACCATGAATAACTAATAAATTCAACTTAATTTTACCAATTTCTATACAAGCTTCTTTACAAGTTTCTAAGCCTCTTACCGGAGTAAATTCTAAAAATTCAGTCGGAGCATCACTCCCTGTTAAAAGATGATAAGCTGTTCTAACTAAAGCTTCTGTTACACCACCAGAACTACCAAAAATAACACCAGCTCCACTGCCTCTATTCATTAAACTATCAAAAGATGAATCTGTTAAACTATTAAAATCA
Organism: uncultured Bacilli bacterium; assembly: GCA_947624045.1. Classification (GTDB taxonomy): domain Bacteria; phylum Bacillota_I; class Bacilli_A; order RF39; family UBA660; genus CANRGD01. Next base: position 10,639 of record CANQIL010000014.1, on the reverse strand, counting down.
ATATCTTTTTCTCGTAACATCATTGCTAACTCTGTTGTTGTAATGACATAATCAGTATCCAAATTATCAGGAAGAGTTATCTCTCTTTTTTTAGCGGTACAAGGCGTTACAGCTACCGCGATAATATCTTCCTTTTTAACACCTATCATCTCACTAAAATAATTTTTTATCATTGCGCCTTGCATACTAATAGGACTTTTACAAGTAGATAAATGATTTATTAAATTAGGATGATATATTTCTAAGTATCTAACCCAGGCCGGACAACAACTACTAAATTGAGGCAAGTCTTTATTTTCTTTTAAGCGTCTTACAAACTCACTAGCTTCTTCCATTATAGTTAAATCAGCTCCAAAAGTAGTATCAAAAACATAATCAAAACCTAATTCTTTTAAAGCTGTAACCATTTTACCCTCAACATTATCCTCAGTACTTTGAAATTCTTCATTTAAAGCTACTCTAACAGCTGGTGATGTAAAAGCAACAACAATTTTTTCCGTATCATATAAGTAATCAAAAACTTTTTTATAATTAAATCTTGGTACTAAAGCCCCGACAGGACAATTCAAAATACACTGTCCACATGACAAACATACTTCTCTTTTTGCCTTAGAAAAATCATACTTAATGCCTACTTGTTCTTGACAAATAGTTCTACATCTACCACATTTAATACATCTTTCTTCAATACGCATGATACCAGGATTATTTATAGAAATCGGAATTGGTCCTTTTTCTTCTTTTACTTCTTCTTTTTCCATTAATTCACTACTTATCATTTACTACACTACCCTTTCATTAAAATTATATCAGTTATAAGCCCAAAATTAAAGTACCAAATAAAGAGAAAATTCATAAAATATTATAGGTGATATCCATGAAAAATAAACATTCTTTCTTTTGTCGCTGCAACTTCTGCAAACAAAAAAGAAGAAGTAGTATCTTCTATTTATCAGGTATTATAATAACAGTTATAATAGTCTTTTATCAATTACTTCTACTTCTTTTCATAACAACAAGACTAAATGCCTTTATCTTATTTTTTGAATTTTTATTCATATTCTTCCTTGTCTTTTTCATCTTCTTCTGAAATAAATACCATAACTTTATTTAAATAAACAACTAAGTTCTTAACCTTTATAGTATTAATATAATTAGTACTTTTAAAATTAATTTCTTCTGGAATAGCTAAAAGAGCTAAAAACAAATTTTCTTCATCAGATGTATATCTATATTTAGATTGATATAAATCATATAAAGACTTCATATCTAAATCTAGATAATTATTATGAAAAAAATTTAAAAAGTCATAAATAACTATTCCTCTTTTAGCTTTACTCCAATTAATAAAATAATTATTTTCACTTTCTATAAAATGAGCTAATTTTAAATTATTATTAAGTAAAACATATCTTTCTTTTTTTAATTTTTCTTTTTCTTGATACCAAGCATTTAACTTTTCTTTAGAAAAAGCTAATAATCTATAAACCATACTTATATTTCTAATTAATAAGTATTCAGCTGGTGCCATATAGACATTACTTTCAATATAATCTTGTAAGTCTAGATAGTATTTATATAAATAATCTATTCTAGCATTAGTATCTTCATATAATTTTTTTATTTCATCTAAGTTAACTTCTTCATATGTAGTAGTTTTGACATGAAGCATACCAAGATTATAAATTAAGTCAATGGCTTTAGAAGCATTATCTGTAGGACTTTCTTCAATATAGGGATATATTTCATAAGTATCTGTATAGTTATTAGTAATTGGCAAGTAATTATAATATTTTTTTAAGTTTAAATATTCAAAAATTTCTTGTAAATTATTTTTCTTTTCTTTTAAAACATATTTTCCTTTATTAGTATTAATAATACGACTATTTCCTTTATAACTAATATTTTTAATGGCTAAATCATCATCAGGTATGATATTTCTAATCATTATTTAGATAAGGAATAATTATTTTAGAGCCTTTAGTTAAAGTATTTAAGTCATTATATTTTTCTAATTCTTCTTTAGTAGTTTTATATTTTTCAATTATAGAGTTAACACTTTCATCTTCACGAAGTATATAAACTGAGTAAGTAGCAAATGTTTCTTCTTTTTCTGATAAAGATGAGAAGATATTTGATAAGCTTTCTACTTGTTCAGAGTCTTCTTCAGTATTTTCATAAGTATTATTTATATAATTTTCTTCATTCATAGTTACACTTTCCTCTTTCTCAGTAAACTGTTTTGTAACAGCTTCTTCATTTTTAATAGTCTCTTCATTTAAAATTTCGGCTTCAACTTCTTCATTTCTTTCATTACTAACCTCTTCTGTAGGTGTATTAATTACTTCAACTTCTTTAGTTTCTTCTACTTCTTTATCAACACTTTCTTTTACTTCTTTATGAGGTATTTCTTTTTCTTCATCAGTTTTAATATCTCCATCACATTCACGCTCATCTTCTTCTAAAGCATTTCTCACTAATTCTTCTTCTAATTCTATTTTTTCTAATCCCTCTAGTTGTATTTCAATATAACAAACCATAGTATCATCATTTTCTATTTCATAATAGAAATCTTTTATATCAATATGAGCCGTTTGTAAATCAAGTTTTTCTGTTAAGACAATTTCAGTTGGAATTTTATAATTAAAATCTTCTTCTAAACGAGATGCTTCTGTTAGTTTGTATTTACCTTTAACAATAAAAGAACCTTCAACATTACTTTCATCAATAAACTTTAAGTCATGCTCTAAATCAATAGCGCTTATTTCTCCTATCATAGTAGGAAATGTTATTTTTTTCTCAAAAGATATATTTTTTTTCATTGTCTCCTCCTATTAAGACAATATGAAAAAAAGAAAATTTTATTCCAAAAATTCTCCTTTTATGTGTTTACTATATTTTTTAATATTACCTCTAAGAAGTCCTTTTTTATTTATGACTTTTTCTAAGTAAGCCTTGACTACTTCTTTTATTTCTTCATCTTGATACATTTCTTTAAAAACATTACCAAAGTAATTAAGGGTTGTTAAGACTAGAAGCTCATTATTATATTCATCAAGAGTATCATCTAAGATACTAATAAAAATATCTATATCAGAAGCAACTGATTCAATTAAAGTAGTATAATTTGAAAAAACATGCTCCCTTAAAATCATCTCTTTAGTACAAAAATCAATTATCGCATCACTTGTTTCTTCTTCTGAAGAAGTTTTTAAAGAATTAAAAACACTTATAACATAATTCATTTTAGTAAGTAAATCTTTATCTATATCTTTATCATATCTATGAAGTAAAAAGACTTGTAAAACATCTTCTCTTAAATTAGGAAAAGAAAAGAAGGCTTTATCAAAACAGACAAATTCATAAACGCTTTGAACAAAAAGGGCAAATTCATCCTTTTTGGCCCATTTTTCTTTTAACTCATCAATAACTAATGTTAGTAAATCATTTTTAATAGTTAATATTCTAGCAAAACTCAGTAATTTTTCTTCCATAATTAACACCACAAATTCTTAAAATTAAAATTAGTTAAATTAACATATTTTTTAATATGACGCTCTTTAAAAGAGTATTTTTTTAGTTTTAAATCTTCTAATTTTTTTCTAGTTATATAGCGTAATTCACTATTTTCATATAAACATGGCTCTACTTCTAAAAAATAATTAGTTGAAGCTAAGAATACCTCATCGTTAGGATAATTTCTAACATCATCGTTTAATAAAGCCGATAAAACTTCATAGTCCATAGCCATAGCGCCTAGAAAAACTTTTAAATCAACATAATTGATATGACGCACTTCATTTTGATAATTTATATAATTATAAACTTTTACTCTTTTTATATTATTAGGTACTGCTTCAAGTTCATTTATTTTTATAATAATACTATTAATTTCTTCTATTAAAGCACTATTTTTAGTAGTAAATCTTTTCTTATCAATTATATCCTTAATTTTTACAAAGAAATTATTTGATAAATATAAGAAAGCTTCTTCTTTGTTAAGTAAAACTTCTAAGCCCTCTAAAAAATTTAAAAAAGCATCATCATCAACTAATTCTTCTTGAAGAATATCTTCACTTTTCGTTATAAGGTCATATTTTAATTTAACCTCATTATAAAATTCTTCTACATCACTCATTTATTTTTCCCCCTTAAATAATTTTTGAAAAATATCATTATAATTTTCAACAAAGATGAAAGTAATTTCTTTTCTTATTTCTTCAGGTATTTCATCTAAGTCTTTTTCATTTTCTAAAGGTAAAAAGACTTTTCTAATACCAGCCCTATGAGCCCCAATTATTTTTTCTTTTAAACCGCCAATCGCTAAAACGCGTCCTCGTAGGGTAATTTCCCCTGTCATAGCTACATAAGAGGGAACTGTTTTTTTAGTAAATAAGCTAATTAAAGCAGTTGTTATAGTAACACCAGCTGATGGGCCATCTTTATTAACGGCACCCTCTGGTACGTGAATATGAATATCGTTTTCTAAGAATTTTTCATCAATTGAAAACTTCTGCATATTGGCTTTTATATAATCTAAGGCGATATGACAAGATTCTTGCATTACTTCACCTAAAGAACCAGTTAAAATAAGTTCGCCTTTACCTTTAAACATTGTTGCTTCAATAGGAAGAATATCTCCTCCAAAGATAGTATATGCCATTCCATTTACAACGCCAATTTCTTCTTTGGGTTGATTTGTCATATAAAGAAATTTTTTCTTACCCAAGAATTCTTCTAACTTATCTTCTGTTATTTCAAAGAAAACCGTATCTTTTTCTAATAGTAACTTCTTGACAATTTTTCTAAGAAGAGTCGCAATAATTCTTTCAAGTTCACGAACGCCGGCTTCTTTAGTATAGTATCTAATTATTGACATTAAAGCATCATCAGTAATTTGTACTTGTAGTGATGTAAGACCGTGTTCTTCTAATAATTTAGGTATTAAGTGATTTTTAGCTATATCTAGTTTTTCATATTCCGTGTAACTTGAGATATTTATAATTTCTAATCTATCTCTTAATTCATAAGGAATTTGTTCAACATAGTTAGCCGTTGCGATAAACATAACTTTAGATAAATCAAATTCTTCTTCAATATAATGGTCGGAAAATTTACTATTTTGTTCTGGGTCTAGTACTTCTAGAAGACTACTAGCTGGGTCACCTTTTATATCTTTAGTCATTTTATCGATTTCATCTATAATAAAAACAGGATTAGTTGTACCAGCTTTTTTGATACCTTGAATAATTCTTCCTGGGTTAGCACCAATGTAGGTTCGACGATGGCCAACTATTTCCGCTTCATCATTAATACCACCAACACTTATTTTAGCTGACTTTCGGCCTAAACTTTTCGCAATACTTAAAGCTAGAGAAGTTTTACCAACACCTGGAGGACCTACTAGACAAATGATAGGACTACGTAAGTTATTCGTATTTTGCTTAACAGCTAAGTATTCTAAGATACGAAGTTTTACTTCATCTAGAGCATAGTGTTGTGAATCTAAAATGCTTTTTACTTTTTCTAAATCATCAGTATCTTTAGTGTAATTATTCCAAGGTAAATTAATCATCCAGTCAAGATATTCACGTATCATACCTAACTCAGGAGAGTTACTATTTAGGGTTTCATATCTTGATATTTCTTGTTTAATTTTTTCTTTTACTTTAGAATTACATTTTAGTCTTTTTAACTTTTTCTTATATATAGCAACTTCATTATCTTTAGAATTAACATCACCTAATTCTTTTTGCATTATTTTTATCTTTTCACGTAAGAAATATTCTCGTTGTGATTCATCAAACTTTTCTTCTACTTCTTGTTCTATTTTTCGTTCTAAATCAATTAACTTAATTCCTTTAGTCATATCTAAAAGTAACATCTTTGTTCTTTCAATAGGCGAAATGGTTGTAACATATTTTTTCTTATCTTCATAACTAATAGGAATAAAACTAGCAATTAAATCACATAATTCTGATAATGTATCAGCATGAGCAATTTGGGACATTATAGCATTTCCCATATAAGGAACTTTATCAACATAATTTTCTAAAGATTTAATTAAAATATTATAGTAACTTTCATCTTCTTTAGTTTCTTTTACTAAGATATCTTCATAAGTAGCTTTATAGTAATCATCTTCTTCATAATAATTAGGAATAAAGACTCTGTCCATTCCTTCTATAACTACTCTTGTTTTGCCATTAGGAACAGCTATTTTTAATTTTAACTTTCCTAAAATACCATACTTTGGTAAAGATGTAATACTAGAAAAATCTTCTTCTAAAGGATTAACTATTAATAACATACCATTTTCTATTTTATCAACTATATCAATCATTTGTTTATCATAAATATTATCATATTCTATTCTAATTTCGTTATTAGGTAAAACAACCATATCATTTAAAATTAATACTAAAAGCTTATCATTATATTTTTGCATGGTCTTTCACCTCAGTTTTTTAATACTGCTTTCTATTATATAATAAATTATTTTTTTTTCAATAAATTTTTAGGAAAAATTTACGAAAAAAAACTCCTAGCAAAGTAAGAGTTTCAATGGTTTTACTTATTTAGTTCTTTAACTCTATCAATAGTTTTTTCCATAGTCAAACCATATTTAATATTTTCTATGCCACCGCATTCTTTTATGTACTCATCTTTATCTATTTTGTAGGTTTCTGCTTCTTTTTCGGCTTCAGCGTTGGCTTCTTCATCTGTTGCTTCAATATTTTCTAATTTAGCTATTTCTTCAATTGTTAGACGATGTAATACATTAGCATAAGCATCTTTTTCTAGTTTACTTCTTAATGATTCTTCATTATCACCTGAAATTCTATAATATAAATCTAGGGATATACCTTGACTATTTAATCTTTGTTCATACCTATAAAGTAGATTTTCGACCTCATCTTCAACCATTTCTTCAGGAATATCTACTTCAACATTATTAGCTACTTCATCTAAAAGAGTATTAATGTAGTCATATTCTGCTTGATTTTCTTTTTGCTTTTGTAATCTTTTTTTAATATTTTCTCTTAATTTTTCTTCAGAGTCTACACCTTCCATAGCTAAATCATCAAAGAAGTCTTCATCTAATTCTCTTTTTTGTTTTTGTTTTATTTCATGTAATGTTACTTTGAAAACAGTTTTAGCACCTTTTAATTCATCGGCGGCATAGTCATCTGGGAAAGTTACATTGATTTCTCTAGTCTCCCCACTTTTCATACCAATTAATTGTTCTTCAAAGCCAGGAACAAAAGTTTGTGAGCCAATTTCTAAAGGAGCATTTTCAGCTTTGCCACCTTCAAAGGCAACACCATCTTTAAAGCCTTCATAATCGATATAAACAGTATCACCGTTTTCAACTTCACCATCTTTAACTATTAATTCAGCATATTCATTTAATAAATGATCTATTTGTTCTTGAATTTCATCATCAGTAACTTCAACTTTTGGTAGCTCTACATTTAATTTTTTATATTTTTTTACTTTAACTTCAGGAGTAGTTATAATTGTAAAGACATATTCTATATGCTCATCAGATAGGTCTTTTATATCTACACTAGGTCTAGCAACAGGTGTTAACTTAGATTCACCAATAGCTTTTAAATATGCATTTTGCATTAAATCTTCAGCAGCATCATACCATAAAGATGCTTTTCCATATTTCTTTTCATAAATATCTCTAGGTACTTTTCCAGGACGAAAGCCATCAACTTTAACTGTTTTTTGCTTTTTAGCGAATGCTTTATCAACAGCTTTTTGCCATTCTTCACCTTCAATTTTTATACTAATTTCATGATAATTACTTTTGTTTTTTCTTGTTTCTTTTTCAGTTGTTTGTTCTTTTTCCATTTTTTCTTCTTTTGCAACTTTTTTTGCCATATTATCCCTCCAACGTCTATATTATACAGGATAAATTAAATTAAGACAACTACTTTTTTTAAGGGGTTAGGACTAGGCGGCAAGAGTAGTTGATGAATGCGGCACCACTGTAGTATGCGTTGAACAGGCCTGCACCTGCAGCAGAGCTATAGCAACCACCACGACCGAACCATGGATAAGTGCGATAAATAAAGAGAGCATAATCGTTATACCACCCATTGTTTCCACTATTTGTCCCATATGTTTCACTTAAGGCATGTCCATAACATATTCCTCCATTACAAGCTAATTCATGTTTTGTATTTACAAAATAATAATCTGTTGGATTTGCACTTTTATATTTATTATAATATTTCTCATCTGGTAACTCATAACTTCCTATTTCACTTCCACTAACACTTAAACCTTTAAATTCTGATGAACCTGTTGCGATTTTTCCATTATGTTCAAATACTCCCTGCTCATCGTATTCTAATACGCCCATGACATAGTCATATGCTCCTCCACTCATATCATATATCCCATAAATATTTCCAGTAGTAGAAGCTCCTGGTCCGGCTTGGCCTCTTCCTGCACCTAAATTAGTCATGTCATTATAAGCATTTTTTTTTCTGAGTCACTAGTGCTTGGACTTCCGCCACTGTGTCCTGTTATATAGTTACTATCATTATTTATATATACTTCTTTATTGGCTCCTGTATAATCACTATTTCCATATTTTCCATACTTACTTTGGGAAAGATAAGCAACGGACCCCCACTCATCATTCTTCATAAGATGTAAGTCACCATTATTTTTATCGAATCCATAAGTATCTGCATAACTTACTTGCATGCTTCTTGACATATAGAAAAAACTACTTATTCTCTGTTCTCTTATAGAAGGAAAATCGGGTTTTACTGTTACATTTCTTACATTGCAGTTTGTGTCAGTACAAGCTTGGGTATTTATTTCTAAACTTCCTGTTGGCTCAAATTTTCCGACCCATATTCCACTTTTCTTTTCTCCTCCAAAATCAAAAGCTTCGTTTGTTCTCCAATTTGTTGGTGTACTTCCAGTATACTGAGCTGTTCCTGTTTCTGTCACTTTTGAAATAAATTTTACATCTATTTCTCCAGGTAATAGTCTTGTAGGATTAGTATTTCCAAAACTAGCTTTTCCATAATAATTTTCTCCATCTTCACTTTTTATTGTATATGAATATCTTGGTATCCAGACCCACATCGTATTTATATCATTCATATCTATAGGTGTTCCAACTTCGGCATTTTTATAATCATCTCTTGTGTGAGTACCGCTTGCTACTACAGTTACAGCATTGGCCCATTTCTGATTAGCATAATCATACCAATTATTATTTTCATTATTTATATCTGCTTTCTTCCAAGTACCCTCAGTAGTAGTTGTTGCTTCATAATATACCGGTATCATATCTCCATTTAATTCTGGTGGATTCGGAATGTTATCTAAGCTTGAGCCACTTTGTTTTTCGCTTTCTTCTTCAGATAAACTTTCAAAGATAAAGCCTCTATCTAATCCTCCTAATGTTACTGGATTTTTGGGAATATCTTCAGCACTATGATTAAAGGTTACTCTTAAAGTTACTATAATTTCATTAGTTGCTTTTAATAAGTCAATATTTGAAAAGTCAGTATTTCCATTTATTTGAGTAGCTCCATAATTCACTTCATAAACTACATTTTTTTGTAATAATTCTTGGTCACTTAAAGCAGTGTTGCCACTACCTACAAATGTTAAATTAGAACTTTTTCCGGTTACATCTACTAATTTAGCAGAAATGTTTCCAGTATTTTTTACAGGTATACTAAAAGTACAAGCATCTCCTGGCTTAGTAAACTCTACACTCATTCCTGAAATACTAGTTCCCTCAATATTTCCTAAACTACATTTAGCCATTCCTGCTTCAGTTTTATTAATTTCATCTTCTAAAAATATAACGTCCCACGTACTAGCAGGCACCTTTGCGGTACCTGTTATATTTAATCTTGTTGACAATAAAGCATAACCTATTGACAAGCCAAGGACTGCTACACAAAGACAAGCTATTATAATTAATTTAGTTTTTCTACTATTCATCTTTTCAAACACCTTTTTTCCACAAATTATATTTTTACCTAACTATAGCATACCCCCCCCCCATTGGGTATTGTCAAGAGCTTTTTAATTTTTTTTTACATTTGCACAATAATTTGACTTGCATAAAAAAATTATGAAGAACTTTTTTTAATCCTTCATAATTTTTCTAATTATTTAACTACTTTTATGGATTTAATCTATTAGGTCCACGGAATAAGAACTGGGTTTCTTTAACACTAGGAATACCAAGTAAAAGCATGGTTAAACGGTCAATTCCTATCGCAAAACCTCCATGAGGTGGACATCCGTACTTAAAGAAATCTAAGTAAAACTTAACATCATCACCAAGATTTTTCTCTTTAGCATTCTTCTTTATCTCTTCATAACGATGTTCTCTTTGAGCACCTGTTGTAATTTCTACACCACGCCATAATAAGTCATATCCTAATAAATGACCGTTTTCATCACGCATGTGATAGAAAGCTCTTTTTTCCACTGGGTAATCAATTACAAATAAATACTCATGATTAAACTTATCCATTGATAATTTATAACATAACTTTTCAGCTTCTGTTGTTAAATCATTTTTCTCTTCTTCTGCAACTTTATAACCATATCTTTCTTCTAATTCTTTATAAATATCAGCTAA
>CANQIL010000013.1 GCA_947624045.1 uncultured Bacilli bacterium | reverse complement strand
GATGTTGATAAATTTTACTATGATAGTAAGAATCCATTTGTAAAAATTATTTTAATCGTATTAGCGTTAATTATCATTGTAGGTTGTTTCTTTCTATTTTTTTAAAATAGGCGGTGGCGTTAGTGTTAGATGAGATACTAGGAAAAAAAGAAGTAAAAAGAATTATTGAAAATATTAAATATGTTAATTTGAAAGATGAAAAGCAATCTTTTAACTATAAACTATTTAATAATCAAAGTAAAGTTTTATTTATGTTTTATAAAGCTTTATTTGATTATAGAATACTTATTAATGATAAGGAATATTTAGATGATTACTTAGAACAAATAGATAAGTTACTTAAAAAGATAAATAACTTAGATGATTTAGGAGTAGGGATAAATAAATTAATTTATAAATTTACTTGTCGTAAACTAGGAATTAGAAATGGTAAAGAAGAAGAAAATAGAGAAGAAATATTACAGTACTTTTATGATAAATATATAATTAATGGTTATTTCTTTCATGGCTTTAACTCAACATATAAAGAAAGTATTGAAAGATATGGGTTAATTCCAGAAGAATATGTTAATTACTATGAAGACTTTAAAAGAATAGATGATATTTTTCGTAAGTATGATTTTACAAATATATTAGACAAAGACTTTACAAAAAAAGAAATTTACTTTACAGATAATTTTGTAAAGGGATGTTACTATTCAGCTAATGCACCAGGGTATTTTTATAATTTACTTTATAAGAGTGATTATAATTACTTAAAATTAAAAAAAGATATCTTACTAAAAGGAAACCATGAAGATGCTTTAAAAAACTTGAAGAGAATTTTAAGTTTTTTAGAAATTAGTGAAGATGATAAAAATTATATTATAGAAGTATTTAAAAAAGAGTGGAAATTAATCTTTTCAGAAGATAGACAAATAACTTTATTAGCAGTAAAGAGGAATATGTTTTTAGATAGTAATGGAGTTAATTTAGAAAAGATAATGAATGATAAAAGTATAGATTTATATGAAGCAGTTGATAAGATACTTTGTGAAAGAAATAGTAAAATAATATGTAGAGAAATGCTTGATGGTAAAGATATGCAGATAATTAATTTGGAGGGACTTTGGTTAAAAAGTATTGATGATGATAAGAGGCTTAAAAAACTAGATGCCGCAAATGATTTTCGTAATATCTATGGTAATGTATCGATAATTATATTAGTAGGAGCTATGTTAATTTCACTAGGAGTAATAATATCAATTGCGATTATGATAGGGGGCTAAATAATGAAAATAGTATTTATGGGAACACCGGCTTTTGCAGCTAGGGTTTTAGAGGGATTAATTTCACAATATGAGGTAGTAGGTGTTGTTAGTCAACCAGATAAAAAAGTAGGAAGACATCAACAATTAGAAATGCCGGCTGTTAAAAAAGTAGCTTTAGAAAATAATATTAAAGTATTACAACCATTAAAAATAAAAGAAGATTATAAAGAAATACTAGAGTTAAAACCAGATATAATTATTACGTGTGCTTATGGACAAATTATTCCAAAAGAAGTGCTTTCTTATCCTAAGCTTGGTAGTATTAATGTACATGCATCACTTTTACCTAAGTTAAGAGGAGGAGCACCTATCCATAAAGCAATAATTGAGGGCTTGGAAAAGACGGGTATTACGATTATGTATATGGATGAAAAGATGGATAGTGGCGATATTATTAGTCAAAGAGAAATGGCTATTTTAGATAGTGATAACTTAGAAACATTATCCGAGAAGTTAAGTATTTTAGGACGAGATTTATTACTTGAAGAGCTTCCTAAAATAATTAATAAGACTAATGATAGAATTAAGCAAGATGAAAAATTAGTAACTTATGCTTATAATATAACTAGAGAAGAAGAACATATTGACTTTACTAAATCAGCAAGAGAAGTATTTAATTTGATTAGAGGATTAAGTAGTGTACCAGGAAGTTATGCTAATTTAGATAACTTAGAAATAAAAATATATGATAGTACTATAAAAAATGAAGAATACAATGGCAAATGTGGCGAGATAGTCGCAATAACAAAAGAGGGGATTATTGTAAAGACAAAAGATAAAGCTATTTGTCTAAAAGAAGTAAAACCTTTTTCTAAAAAAAGAATGAGGGCAAGTGATTATGTAAATGGAATAGGAAAGGATAAATTAATAGGAAAGGTGTTTCAATGATTAAGAATTTTCTAAAGACAATTAAAGAATTAAATAAAACGCCCAGAGGAAAAGCTTTGTTGTTTTTTGGTGGCTATTTTATCTTTTTTCTTATAATAATGATTGTCTTTAGAACTAGTAGTAAAGTACCTTTAGGAAAATATAGTTATGAAAAAGGGGAGAAAAATGATAATTCTTTTGAAAAAATAAATAAAAATAACTATAACTTTACGTATAATATAAGTATAGATGGGGTGAATTATCAAATTACGGGAGAGAAAAACGGTAGAAAAGAAAAATTTAGTTACTTAGGAAGAAATTATTTACGTATCCTTGATAATTACTTTATATTAGATTTAGATAATGGTAAATGGCTAAAATGTGATAATCCTATAGGATTAAGCTTTTTTATCGAAATAGATAATATAAATGAATTAATTGAAAATGCTTACTTTTTAGCAAAAACAGATTATGAAAGTGGTAAAATAGTTAAGAATTACTTAATTAGTACTAATAATATTAAAAAAATAAAAGATGGTCTTAATATAGATATAGCTGATGAAGCGGGAGAAATAGTTGTAAGTAGTGATGAAGAGGGAGATACTAATTTAATTAAATTGAAATTAAATAGTTATTGTAAATATGAAAATATTTGTAAAGAAAAATTAGAAATAGAATTAAATTATGATAACTTTGGAGAAGTATTAGAAATAAATGAGGCAATATAGTGGTGGTAAGATGAAGAATATTTTTGATTTGACAGTAGAAGACTTAGAAGAATATTTTATAAATAAAGGGTCTAAAAAGTTTCATGCTTTGCAACTTTTTAATTTTTTGTATGAAAAGAGAATTAAAAATATTGAAGAAGTTACAACAATAAAAAAAGAATTATTAGAAGAAATAAAAAAAGACTTTAGTTTTGATGAAATAAAACTAGTCTTAGTAGAAAAAGATAAAGATGTTTCTAAATACTTATTTGAACTTTATGATAAAGAACACATTGAAGCAGTATTGATGAGGCATGATTATGGGCTTTCTGTTTGTGTCTCTAGTCAAGTTGGTTGTAATATGGGATGTTGTTTTTGTGAATCAGGAAGAAGAAAAAAGGTAAGAAACCTAGAAGTATATGAAATGGTAGAAGAATTACTCTTGATAGAAGAAGAAACAAAAGAAAAAATAACTCACGTAGTAGTAATGGGAATAGGAGAGCCATTTGATAATTATGATAACTTAGTTAAATTCTTAAAAATAATTAATCATCCTAAGGGGCTTTCTATTGGAGCTAGACATATTACTGTATCTACTTGTGGAATAATTCCTAAAATAGAAGAATTTAGTAATTTACCATTACAAATAAATTTAGCTATTAGCTTACATGCACCTAATAATAAATTAAGAAGTGAAATAATGCCTATTAATAAAGTGTATCCATTAGATGAGCTTATTAAAGCTATAAAAAAATATATCGAAAAAACAAATAGAAGAGTTACTTTTGAATATATATTACTAAAAGATATTAATGATAGTAAGAAATGTGCTTTAGAATTAGCTAATTTAGTTAAAGGAATAAATTGTTATATTAACCTAATTCCTTATAATGAAACAAATAATTTAAGTTTTATGAGAAGTAATACTGTTCAAATTATGGAGTTTTATGATATACTTAAAAAGAATAATGTGAATGTGACAATAAGACGAGAATTTGGTAGTAAGATTAGTGCTGCTTGTGGACAGCTTAGAAGTAAAAAGGAGGAATTATGAAATCTTTTTATTTAACAGATACAGGAAAAGTAAGAGACCATAATGAAGATAGTGTTATAATAGTTAAGAATAATGAAGAAGATTATTTGATGGCTATAGCTGATGGAATGGGTGGTCATAGAGCTGGAGAAGTTGCTTCTAGTATAGCAATTAGTTATTTAGGAAAGCATTTTAAAGAAACATTTATAAATATGAGTAAAGTAGATGCGGTTAACTGGATGAGAGATACCGTTTATGAGATAAATAATTTGATATTTCAACATGAAAAGACACATCCAGAGAGTAAAGGAATGGGAACTACTTTAGTAATGGCTATTCTAACAAAAGATTATTTACTATTTGGAAATGTGGGGGACTCGAGTGGCTTTGTAATGAAAGATGAGAAGCTACATAAAGTTACTTATGACCATACTTTAGTAAATTTACTAGTTAGTGCGGGAGAGCTTACGAAAGAAGAAGCTAATGTTCATCCAAAGAAAAATGTGTTGATGAAAGCTCTGGGAGCTGCCACTGAAGTAGAAGTTGATATATTTGACTGTGATATGGATATGGATATAACAGAAATTTTACTAGCCAGTGATGGACTTACTAATATGCTTGATAAAGAACAGATTGAAAAAGTATTACTGGGTGAGGGTACGATTGATGAAAAATGTGTTAGATTAATTCAAAAAGCTAATAATAGGGGTGGAACAGATAATATTTCGGTTGCTTATTTAGTACGTAGTGAAGAAGGTGGCAATTGTGATAACTAAGGGACAAGTAATTAATGAACGTTACGAAATACTTCGTTCAATTGGGGAAGGTGGAATGGCAAATGTCTATTTAGGATATGATACTATTCTAGATAGAAATGTTGCGGTTAAAGTATTAAGAGGTGATTTGTCTAATGATGAGAAGTTTGTTAGACGATTCCAAAGAGAGGCTTTGTCAGCTTCATCTTTAGCACACCCTAATATAGTGGAAGTTTATGATGTTGGCGAAGATGATGGGCTTTATTATATCGTAATGGAATATATTGAGGGTAAAACGTTAAAGCAATTACTAAAAAAACGAGGCAATTTAACCTTAAGTGAAGCTATTGATATAATGTTACAGCTTACTGATGGTATGGCGCATGCTCATGATTCTTATATAATTCATAGAGATTTAAAACCACAAAATATTATGATTAAAGATGATGGGCAAATTAAAATTACTGATTTTGGTATTGCCATGGCACTTAATTCTACTCAATTGACACAGACAAATTCCGTAATGGGTTCAGTTCATTATTTGCCACCAGAACAAGCTAGTGGAAAAGGTTGTACAATTAAGAGTGATATTTACTCTATGGGTATAATCTTTTATGAATTGTTATCAGGAAGTTTACCTTTTAGAGGGGATAATGCGGTAGAAATAGCGCTTAAACATATGCGTGACCCACTTCCTAGTTTAAGAGAAGAAAATGAGGCAATTCCGCAAAGTATTGAAAATATAATCTTAAAAGCAACAGCTAAGAATCCAAAGAACAGATATGAAGATGCGAGAAGTATGCATGAAGATTTACTTACAGCTTTAGATGATGATAGAATGAATGAAGAAGTTTATCAATTCAAATATCCGGAAAATGAAAATGAAAATACGAAGAAAATTAAAAAGCTAGAAGAAATTGAAAAAAAAGAAGAAGCTAAGACTGAAGAAGAGGAAGAAGAAATAGCTAAGAAAGTAGAAGAAGTTGAGGATAAGAAGAATAAGCGAGTTATTATTGTCTTAGTTGTAATTTTTGTAGTACTTTTAGCAACTTTCTTTATAGTATTCTTTGTTATTCCGTCTGGTGGTAAGGATAAAAATGCCACTATTCCGGACTGTGAGGGCTTAAAGGTAAGTGCTTGTGAGAAGAAATTACAAGAAGCTGGCTTTGAAGTCGAAGAAGAAGTAAAGAGTGAAGCTAGTAAAGAGATTAAGAAAAATAGAGTTGTTAGAACGGACCCAGAAGCTGGTCGTAGTCGTAAGGTTGGTTCTAAAGTTACTATTTATAAATCTAGTGGAGAAGAAACTTATAAGATTGAAGACTATAAGGGTAAGAATTATATTGAGATTCAAACTATGTTAGAGCTTGAATATAAAATGAAAGTTACTGTTGAGAAGAAAAGTGCTCCTGATGATTTTGATGTAACAGCTGATGGGGCAGAGCAACAAATTATCGAGCAGTCTTTGGCAGCAGGCAGTGAAGTAAAAGAGGGAGATAGTATTACTTTATACATTCCTGATATTACCGATAAAATTCCTAACATGAGTGGAGAGGGCTGGAGCGTTGATGATGCTAGAGTGTTCTGTGAAAAGTATGGCTTAATTATTGAAGTTGAAGAACAAGAAACAGATGCTTATGAAGAGGGTAAAGTAATTTCCCAATCAAGACCAGCGGGTAGTCCAATAGTTAGTGGTACAACCTTAAGAGTAACAGTTGCGAAGAAACCAGTAGTAAAACCTTCAACAAAACCATCAACTGAACCTGATGAAGATGAAAGTGAAGATGATGGAACTGAAGAAAGTGATACTAATACGAATACAAATACACAAAAGAAAGATTAGAAATTTTTGGAGGCGTTATGCAAGGACAAATAGTTAAAATAGTAAGTGATTTACATTATGTTAAAAGTGATGATAAAGTTTGGCCTTGCAAATGCCGAGGAATATTTAGGAAAGAACATATTATTCCCGTAGTTGGTGATTATGTTTTTTTCAGTTGTGAAAAATTAGTAATAGAAAAAATTTTACCAAGAAAGAATTTATTTCAAAGACCAAAGGTTAGTAATATTGACCAAGCTTTTATTGTTACGAGTCTTAAAGAGCCAGATTTTTCTTTAAATCTTTTAGATAAATTTATCTCTTTAATGGAAATAAATAAAGTAAGGCCAATTATTTGTATAACAAAAGAAGATTTAGTTGATGATAAAAGTTATTTTGATGAAGCTTTGGAATATTATAAAAGACTCGGATATGAGGTAGTATCTAATACGGATATTTTCCAAATAAAAAAATTGCTTAAAGGTAAGATGAGTGTTTTTACCGGACAAACGGGTGCAGGTAAGTCTACTTTATTAAATAAACTTAATGAAGAGTGGCAGTTAGAAACTGGAGAAATATCAATGGCTTTAGGTAGAGGAAGACATACTACGAGAGTAGTAGAAGCTTTTTCATTTTTAGGCGGACTTGTCATAGATACGCCAGGTTTTTCAGCTTTAGAGTTAAGTAGTTATTCAAAAGAACAAATAAGAGATAGTTTTAGAGAGTTTAAAGATTATCCTTGTGAATTTAAAGATTGCCTACATACAAAAGAGAAGGAATGTTCAGTAAAAAGAGCTGTATCAGAAAATAAAATAAGGGAAAGTAGATATTTAAATTATTTAGCTTTTATAGGGGAGGTTTGAAAAAGTGAAAGTAAGTGCATCATTTTTAAGTAGTAAAAATGTTGTTTCAGATATAGTTAAATTAAATGAAACAGATGTTGATTATATTCATTTAGATATTTTAGATGGGAAGTTTGCGCCTAATAGGTCACTACCTTTTAGTGAAATGAAGCATATTTATAAGTATACATCTAAAAGATTAGATGTTCATTTGATGGTAGAAAGTCCTAAGAAATATATTCCTTTGTATGCTAGTTTAAATACAGAATATATTGTATTTCATTTAGAAGTAGATGAAGATATTGAGGAAGATTTGAAACTAATAAAGAAATATTCTATCAAAGCGGGGTTAGCTATTAAGCCGGATACGAAAGTGAATGAATTATTACCATATTTACCATACTTAGATATAATCTTAGTAATGAGTGTTGAGCCAGGCTTTGGTGGACAGGAATTTTTAGAAGAAACAGAAGAAAAGTTAGCTGAGTTAAGGAAGCTTCTTGATACTTATAATATTGATGCTTTAATTAGTGTTGATGGTGGAGTTAATGATAAGACAAGAAGTATGTGTTCTAAGGCTGATATTGTTGTAGCGGGAAGTTATATAATTAATGGAGAAGATTTTCAAGAAAAAATTACTAGTTTGAGATAGAAATTATAAAAAGTGTGATATAATAATTGAAAGAGAATTGGAGGGATTGCTTGTGGATAATAATCAAAATAATATTAATAATGTTAATAATGGTAATGGAGTTAATCCTAATGTAGTAAATCCTAATACTACTAATTATAATGCTAATCCTAGTGTTAATACCAATGTTAATCCTAGTATTAATCCTAGTCCTAGTACTAATACTGTAGGAGTAAGCCCTAACTTAGTAAATCCAACTAGTACTCAAGCAACTAGTCCTATACAACCAGGAGTTAAGGGAGTTAATCCTCCTCAACCAAGTGTTCCAAATAATGTTGAAGTATTAGATAATAGTAATACTAATACCACTCCTAATTCTAATGGTACTGAGAATAATAATGGTACTGCTAAACAAATGAAAGAAGTAGAAATTAATTATACGCCACCAAGTAAATTTAAAGTATTTTTATTAATAACTTTCTTTGTTGTTTTAATAGCTTTTGTCATTTTCTTACCAGAAATTAATTCTTTTATGGAAAGTTATAAAGCTAAAAAAGAAGCAGGACCTCCACAAGTTATTACAACAGGACAACTTGTTTGTACTAATTCAAGAAGTACTAATAACTTAGATATTTCTTATGAATATATTTTTCATTTTACCGATAGTAAACTTAATAGTTTAAACTTTACTACTACAACTAGAGGAGATGCTAGCTTAGATGTTACTACTTTAGATGAAGAACAAGCAAAGTGTGATTTATTAAGACGTGATACAGAGTTATTAAAAGGAATTAATATTGCTTGTGAATACAAGCAAGGTCAACAAGAGACTATTCAAAACTTTACTTTTGCAGAAATTGATTTAGAAGAATTAGATGCTGCTTATAGTGAAGCAGGAGGAGTATTACCAGAATTTGAAAATGAAGAAAATATTGATAATATAGAAAAAAATATGAATGCCGCAAATTATACTTGTGATAGAAGAAGTAATTGAAAGTAGGATTTATTTATGTTAGAATAGTTTCTAAAGAGGAGTTCTTATGAAATATGTAATTTATGCAATAAATATATTCTTATTATTAATGATTCCTGTTTATTTATTTATTTTTCCTATGCTTAATAAGACTAGTGATACTAACATAGTTGTAAAGAAACTTAATAGTAATGAGATAGTTAGTATTAATAATGTTCTTTATAGGAAAAGTGATATAGTAGAAGATACAAGTAAAAAGGAAATTGTTTTAAATAATAATGATACCTTAGCAGTAAATGTTTGTAAGGCAAATGTTACAGATGTATTAGAAACTGTTCTTGGTAAGATGTCAGCTTATGGACCAGATTGTGCTGGATGTGGGGGAAAAGTTGGAGCTGGACAAGTTGTGACTAATGGAAATATTTATTATTATGATAAGGTTTATGGACAACTTAGAATAGTAGCAGGAGATAGTAAGTTTCCTTATGGAACAGTAATAAGAGTTTTAAATTCTAAATATAAAGATCCATTTTATGCGATAGTTCTAGATAGAGGTAGTGATATTGGAATAGGTAGAAGATTTACTTTTGACTTATTATTTCCATCTGAAAGAGAAGCTAATTTATTTGGAACTAGTTATAATGTTACTTTTGAAGTAGTAAGATATGGTTATTAAGTAAGATAAAATTGTGAGGTTAGAAAAAACTTTCACAATTTTTTAATTTTTTCTTGACAGGACGGTATGGGGGGGGGTATGATATAATTAAGTAAAAATAAAGAAAATGGAAAAAGTTGGTGTTAAGAAATATGGAAAAGTACAATAAGTTTTTAATAGGTCTAATAGTAGTAACTGTATTAGCAATGAGTATAGGTTATTCTGTCTTAAATAGTGATTTAAAGATAAGTGGTGAAGTAAATTATAGAGCTCAAGATGATATTAGAATAACTAGTTTTACAACTGATAGTAAACCTGATGAAATGACTATACAATATTCTGATTTTTCAAAGCATGAAGTAAAGCTAGGTTATACAACAACTGGAGAATGTAGTATTACGTATACAGTTGAAGTAAAAAATAGTTCTGGTGTAAGTATGGGTATTTTAAATATAGATGGTTTAGTAGATAATGATGTAGTAGTAAGTGATATTATTGGTAAAAAATTAGTAGGTCCAGCAGAAACTAAAACTTTTACAATTACATTTAATTCTGCTCAAGAAGAAACGAAAACATATTTATTAACCTTTGATTTTGAACAAGTATTTACAATTACTTATAATGGTTTTAGTAATACTGAAAACTTTAAAAAGGAAATATTTGAAGGAGAAGAATACTCTCAAAATTTTGGTGATAATGCTCCAAGAAAAGTAGAAGTAACAATGGGAGGTACACCAATAGAAAATTATACTTATAGTAATGGGACTTTAACTATATCAAATGTAGCTGGGAATATAGTAATAAATGGGATATTTATCCCCACATTTATAGATAGTTGTGATATTCATCCTAACGAGCCTGTTTTAAATGGTGATATGATACCGGTAGTATATGATGAAGATAAGCAATCATGGATAAAACAAGATTTAGATAAAAGTTATGATTATTGTAAACAGGTATGGGCGAATGCTGTAACAGTAGTAGAAGATAGTAAAGGGGCAAATTCATTAGGTGTTGAAAGCAAAGATTTAGTAAATATTTCCCGTGGTTATAAAAGTACTAATCAGGGAGTTGCGAACTCTACAAGTAATTTAACAATAGTTTTTAATGCAACAAGCAATGGAAAAGTATCTTTTGATTGGCGTGTATCTAGTGAAAAATATGATAAATTAACAGTTACTGTAACAATAAATGGTCAAAGTACAACAGTTGCTAGTGGTCCTGCAAGTAGTACAGAAGAAGAATCTGGAAAATATGAAAGTGAAGAAATAACTGCTGGTAGCAGTGTTAAGATAGTTGCAGATTTCAAAAAAGACCCTAGTGGCCAAAAATTGGACGATACTGCATACATAGAAAATTTAACTGCTCCTTGGTCACCAGAAATTGTATCTACAGGTAAATATCCATGGTTGCTTAATACAGATTATTTAGTAGGCTCAGCCTATGATGTTGATATGACAACAGAAATTTTTTCATTAAGAATTGTAGACGGTCATAGTTTTAGTTCGAGTGATGTAGGAAAATATCTATGTCCAGATGGTACAGCAACTTGTAGTGAATTATATAAAATAACCAAAGTAGAAGGAAATGTTGTAAAAGAAGTTGAAAAGTATAAAGTTGAACAGTTTAAAGCAAGAGAAACCTATAAAGAAGCACCTGTTGGAACGGTAATTCCTATGAGTGATATAAATACAATGTGGGTCTGGATACCAAGATATTCCTATACAATAAAAAGTAATGACGGAACAAACTATTTTGGAAAAGCCAGTTTTGGAAATAGTAGTCCATCACAAGAATTACCTGGAGAAATAAATGTAAAATTTATAAAAAATGAAACTGAAACAGGAAGTGCTCGATATATTGGTGATAGTGTAAATGGTTGGAGGACTAATGAAGCTTTTAACTTTGCAGGTGCTAACCAAGCAGGTATGTGGGTCGGCAAATTTGAAACAGCAGGAAGCTTAACAACCGATGGACAAGCTTGTACAGATACTAGTTGTGATGTGAGCAAAGTAACAATAAAGCCAGGAGTTGAGTCATTAAGAAATCAAACAATAAGTAGTTTTTACTTTATGTCAAGAAGTATGCAACTTAATAATGCAAGTACTTATGGATTTAATAAAAATAGTGGTGACATACATATGATAAAAAATGATGAATGGGGAGCAGTTGCATATCTATCCCAAAGCAAATATGGCAAATATGCAAATAATGATTATGCAGGAGAATATAAAGAAGTATATGGGAATAATGATTGGTATTATATTACAGGTCACAGTTTTGGAGACACAGGTGCAGATGCATTAGCACAAAAATATGAATACAATGATATGACTAATTTGGGCGTAGGAAGAGGTCAAGCTGGCCCAGGAGCTTCAACAACAGGAAATATATATGGAATATATGATATGTCAGGTGGAGCATATGAATATGTAATGGGTGTATTAGAATATGATGCTCAAGGAGAAGATGAGCATAGTGGACAAATTGTAACAGGATCATCAGGATTTAAAGGGTTAAGTAGTAGTGGAAATTCAACAGGAAGTTATGACTTACCAAATGAGAAATACTATAACAAATATAAAAGTGCTGATCCAACATTAAATACTAGTTACTCAAGATATGATGGGGTATTAATTAAACCGGAATCAGCTTGTAATGGAGGGATATGTTATGGACACGCTTTAAGTGAAACTTTTGTGAAAACAATTAGAGGCTGGTATTACGATTATGTGTTGTTTTCTAGTCGAGAGTACCCGTGGTTTTATCGTGGTGGCTCCGCCGATGGTGATGTTGGATTGTTCGTCTTGTCCAGCAATAGAGCTGTTGATAGAGATGATTGCTCTACCCGTTTGATTTTTGTGCCATAACCTTTATTGTCACATTGACCTATTTATAATATAATTGTATTAGCGTAGGTGATTATTTTGAAAATATTAGCAAGTGATTTTGATGATACACTATTTGTAAAAGATGAAAGTGTATTAGAAAAAAATATTTTAGCTGTAAAGGATTTTGTAGCTAATGGAAATATCTTTTGTATAATAACAGGAAGAAATTATTCCTATTTAAAGAATGACTTAAATAAATATAAAATATTATATAGTTACTTAATATGTTGTGATGGAGCTAAAATATTTAATAATATGGATTATTGTATAGATAGTTATCTATTAAAAGAAGAAAAGATTAATAAGTGTATAAATATTTTAGAAAAAAATAACTGTAAATACTATTTAGATGATGGGTATAATGAAACTACTAATAAAAATGATTGTATAAAAGTAGTAGGAATTTTTAATGATAAAAAACAGGGTGAAGAAATAATAAAACAATTAAATGATATAGGAGTATACTCATACTTAAGCAGTGAACATATCAATATAATAGATAATTCCGTTAATAAACTTAATAGTCTTAAAAGACTGTGTAATCTAGAACAACTAGACTTAAATAATTTATACGTTATAGGAAATGAAATAAATGATTTAGAAATGCTTAAATACTTTGATGGGGGAATTATGAAAAAACATAGTAAAGAGTTAAATCATTTAAATAAAAAAGAATATGAATACTTATATCAATATATAGAAGAATTAAGTAAAAAATAATTCTTCTTTTTCATATACTTTTATAGGTGATTTTGTGGGTACTTTTATCTTAAACTTAATAGATAATTATGGATATTTAGGAATGTTTTTAGGCATGGTATTGGAGGCTGTTATTATTATAATTCCAAGTGAAGCTATTTTAGCAACCGCAGGTATTTTAGCAGGAAGAGGTATTTTTAGTTTTTGGGGAGCATTTATAACAGGACTATTAGGAAGTGTTTTTTGTGCTATAGTTATATATTTTATGGGATACTTTGGAGGAAATAGCTTTGTTAGAAAATATGGGAAGTATTTTTTTATGAAAGAAGATGATTTAGAAAAGTCTGATTCTTGGTTTAATAAATATGGCTTATTAGCAGCTTTAATTGGAAGAAATATTCCTATTATTAGGACACTTATTTCTCTTCCTATTGGTATTATGAGATTATCTTTTTGGAAATTCTTATTATTAACAACAATTGGTTCTATTCCTTGGACTTTACTATTTGTTTATTTAGGATATTCTTTAGGGAATAACTGGGTTATTATTAATGTTTATATAGATAAGTTAAAAATACCTATAATAATCATATTATTATACTTTTTATTTAGATGGGTCTTTAAAAAGTGTCGTTGTGTAAATTAATTTACATTTGTACTAGTAATTTTTGGCATTATGTGCTATAATTTACGTCGTGTGTAAAAGAGGTGTAGTAATTATGGAGAAAAGAAATGTCGCAATTATTGCGCATGTTGACCATGGAAAAACAACATTAGTAGATGGAATATTAAAACATTCAGGTATGTTTAGAGAAAATGAAGATGTATCTAATGTTTCAATGGATTCAAATGATTTAGAGAAAGAACGTGGAATAACTATTTTAGCTAAAACAACAGCTTTAGATTATAAAGGAGTACGTATCAATATACTAGATACACCAGGACATGCTGATTTTGGTGGCGAAGTTGAACGTATTATGAATATGGTTGATGGAGTGTTACTTGTCGTTGATGCTTATGAAGGAGCTATGCCACAGACTAGATTTGTCTTAAAAAAAGCTTTTGAAGCTAAAGTTAAACCTATCGTTATTATTAATAAAGTAGATAAGCCAAGTGCTAGATGTAAACAAGTAGTAGATGAAGTTTTAGATTTATTTATAGAGCTTGGTGCAGATGATGAGCAACTTGATTTTAAAGTAGTATATGCATCAGCTGTTAATGGAACTTGTTCTTTGAGTGATGAGCTATCTACTCAAACAGAGGGCTTTACCGAAATTCTTGATACTATCTTAGAAGAAATTCCAGCTCCTAGTGGTGATAATGATAAGCCTTTACAATTTCAACCTGCTTTACTTGATTATAATGAATTTGTAGGTCGTATTGGAATTGGACGAGTTCATAATGGAAAAATTAAAACAGGGGAAGTAGTTACTTGTTGTAGACTTGATGGGTCAACTAAACAATTTAGAATTCAAAAATTATTTGGTTTTTATGGATATAATCGTATTGAAATAGAAGAAGCTGAAGCTGGTGATATAGTTGCAGTAGCAGGACTTTCAGATATTTCTGTTGGAGAAACTTTATGTAATAATGATAATATTTTACCATTACCAATACTTCATATCGATGAGCCAACTTTACAAATGACTTTTGGAACTAATTCATCGCCTTTTGTAGGACAAGATGGTAAAATAGTAACGGCTCGTAAAATTGAAGAAAGACTTATGAGAGAAACCCAAAGAGATGTTAGTTTAAGAGTTGAGCCAGCTACTAATGAATCATTCTTAGTAAGTGGTCGTGGTGAGTTACATTTAGGTATTTTAATAGAAAATATGCGTAGAGAGGGTTTTGAATTAGAAGTATCTAAACCTAGCGTTATAATTAAAGAAAAAGATGGCGTAAAATATGAGCCATATGAGGAGTTACAAATAGAAGTTCCTGAAGAATGTGTTGGCTCTGTTATTGAGCAGTTAGGTATACGTGGCGGTAAGATGGAAAATATGACTAATTTTGAAAATCAAGTACGCTTACTTTATACTATTCCATCTCGTGGTTTAATTGGTTTTTCAACTGATTTCTTAACTTTAACTAAGGGTTATGGTATTATGAATCATAGCTTTAAAGAATACTTGCCATTTGAAAATGTTGTTATTGGGGAGAGAAAACTTGGTGTATTAGTTTCAATGGAAAATGGTAGTGCAACGGCTTACTCAATTGGTAACTTGGAAGACCGTGGTGTTATGTTTATTGAGCCTGGTTGTGAAGTTTATGAGGGTATGATAGTAGGAGAATGTAATAGAGATAATGACTTAGCAGTTAATGTTGTTAAGGGAAAACAACTAACTAATACAAGAGCGGCAGGGTCAGACCATACGGTAGTTTTAAAAAGGCCAAGACCTATTTCTTTGGAGTATGCTCTTGATTATATTAATTCAGATGAGTTGGTTGAAGTTACTCCTAATAATATTCGTCTTAGAAAAAGAATTTTAAATACTGAAGAACGAAAGAAATTTGATGCTAGAAAAAATAATAATTAAAAAAGCTTAGCCTTTTGTTAGACTAAGTTTTTTTAATTATTCATCAGGTTCACTACCACTTGAACCTGTTGTATCATTTTCTGTAGTAGGTGGAGTAGTAGTTGTACTACCAGAAGAAGTGGTATCATCTGTACTATTGTCTTCATCTTCCTCATCATCTACATTTTTGTTAGAAGTTTCTTCATCATCGTCATCATCATCATCATCTTGTTCTTTATTTTTATCTTTGTTCTTATCTTTAGTAGTAGTTGTTGTATCTTCTTCTTTAGCATTACTTGATAAAGTTAGGATAACATTTCCTTTAATTAAATCAGTTCTCTTTGCGGCAGGATAACTTTGGGAAACAACATAACCACTTGTACCAACAAAACTAACACTTACGCCAAATCTATTGGCTAGAGCTTGAGCATCAGCTTTACTCATTCCTTCAAAATCAGGAAGAAGAGTATAAGCATTTCCTGTTTTATATGGGCCAGTACCAATTACAGGCTTTTCATAAGGCTCATTAATTGAAAAACTAAACTCAGTTATAGCTTCATGCTCAGCAAGTTCTAGATTTTCATTCATAGCTTGAATAATATCTTTACGACTACTTTCATTAGGAACATAGTCCCATAAAACCATTCTAGCTCTTTCATCATAAATCATTTGACCAGTACCTTCAAGGTATAATCTTTGAATATTTACTAAGTCAGCATTATCATTAGCTAAGCTTTTCTTAATAATATCTTTACCAACATTATAGAAAGATAGAATTTGCTTGGTAGTTAGATTAGTATCTAGGCTATTAGAAATAGTATTTAAAATTTCCATAAATTTCTTAACACTAGTTATTTGTTTCATTTTATTTACTAGGGCCATAATAATTTCTTGTTGATGTTCAGCTCTAGCAAAGTCACCATTGGCAAAGGCTTTTCTGTTTCTAGCAAACACTAAGGCTTGTTCACCATTTAATACTTGATGACCTTCTTGGATACAAATCTCATCCCCTCTAGATGAATCATCTGTACATAATTCTTTTGGAACATCTACTTCAACACCACCAACGGCATCGACTAATTTAACTAGACCTTTAAAATTAATTTTAGCATAATAATCAATATTAACTTTGAAATATTCTTTTATGGTATTCATCATACAGTCATTACCATAAGCTGCGGCATGCGTAATTTTATTTTCAGGTTTACCAGACCAGCAAGAAATTGGTACGTAACTATCTCTTGGGATAGAAAACATTGTAGCATTTAAAGTCTTTGGATTAAAAGTAATTAATATTAACGTATCACCATTTGCGATGGCATTTTTACTTAATACTTCATCAGTTGAATCAATTCCCATTAATAATAAAGTAAATGGCTCTTTAATATCTTTACCAGTTGATTGACCTTCACTTACAGAAACATCAGTTTTACGCATCTTTTTATCTTTAGAAGCAATTATTTTCGTTTCACTTTCGATATTTTCATAACCCGTTATGCCTGAAAACATAGATACATAGCTACCTGATACAAACATGGCATCAATTTCACCACTATACATATCAACTAACATAGAAGTATAATCATCATAACTTTTTAACTCATTTTCATCATTAAGTTTATTTTCCTTAATTATCTCTTGGGGAATAATGTAACCCTCAGGAGATTTCTTATCATCTAAAATACCTATTTCAAAATCCTTTACATCAGAAATAGCACTAGCTTCATTAGTATTCATCGTAATTAAATTAGAAGTATAAGTTACATAAACCTTATTTATACTACTAATTTGTCCATAGACATAAAAAATCACACCACCAACAAAGCCACAAATTAGAGAATAAAGAAGCATAAATATAATAAAGCCAATTCTTCTTTTTTTCTTTTTCTTAGAAAAAATTCTTTTAAATATTAAAACTAAATCAATAAGCATTAATATACCCATAACAATATATCTTAAAACATTCTCAATAGAGTCTAATAAGAATATTTCATACATTGCGAATAGACTTGTTAATAAAGAAATAATTAAAAATATATTCAAAACCAAACCTTGTTTAGATTTTTTTTCATCTTTTGCTTTTTTTGCCATATAGACCTCCATAAAATAGAAAATTGCTATTATAAATTATAACCAATTTAGTTCAATTTATCAAGTTTATTAGAAAAGTCCTTTTTGGGAATTGAAAAGTTTGTAAAATATTGTAAAAATATGTCAATATAAAAAGAAATATAAATTTAGGGTGTCAACTAATCTTTAAAACTGCTATAATATAGATGAAATATGATGAGGAGGTTGGCGTTATGCGAAATACAAGATTTTTATTAATTCTCTTTGTTTTATTTATGTTTTTGTATGTAAAAGATGTTAAGGCTTTTTCAGCTGATAATTATCGTTATAGGAATTTATGCGGTAATTTTGAGGTTGCTAGATTTAATAGAGATGGTAGTATTAATACCCTTAGTTGTCATGGGGACTTTAATAGTGCTCATAATGCTATGCAAAATAATGGTGAAGATGGAGTGGCTGTTTTAGCTAAAGTAGCAGGTCAGGCTAAGATAATTGATGCTAATGTAGCTTTACTTGATTTAACTGTTGCTCCTGATATAACTAATTTTTATAATAATAGTGAGTTAACAGGAGATGCTTATACATATATGTCAACAGGTTCTTCTTATGGAGGTGTTGATGCAGCTTTTATGGGAGCAGCTTATTCAAATAGTAAAAATGTTTGGACGGCTAAATTAAGAATAGCTGATTATACAGGATGGATTAGACAAAATTATTATGAAATAGTACCAATTACTTGGGTAAAATCAGCTAGTTCTTATACAGTAACTAATGATAGTATTAGACATAATTACGTTGCTAAAGTTCAAAATGACTATTATGGAAGTTTAGGTAGTACTATAGGACCTAAACCTAGTATGCTAAGTGCTGGTACTTATTATAGTTATGATGGACATTACTTTTATAAAGATTTAACTACGTTACTTAAAGATTATAAGAATGGTAATTATAATAATTCAGTAAATAAAAATGATGTTTACTATAATTATTATATGTACTTATCTAATCATACTAAGACAAAATATTCTAGTACTAATATTGATGAATATTTAAGAAATAGTTTAGGTATTACTAAAGATGTTTATGGTACAGCTAGTGCTAATAACTCATCAAGATTATATGGTAAAGGAACATTTTTCTACTATGCTCAAGAAAAATATGGAGTAAATGCTGTTTTAGCTTTGAGCCTTAGTCGTAATGAAACAGGTAATGGACGTAGTTCTTTATCCATTAATAAAAATAATGGTTTTGGTCTTAATGCTGTTGATTCTAATCCAACTCAAGCCGCTAATTGGTATGCCTCATTTGCTAGTAGTATTTTAGGATATGCTTCTAAATGGGTAACTTATGGTTATGCTCATCCAAGAGATTGGCGTTACTTTGGACCACAATTTGGTAATAAATGGATAGGTATGAATGTTAAGTATGCATCTGATGCTTTTTGGAGTGAAAAGATGGCTAGTAACTACTATTCATTAGATAAATATTTAGGATTACAAGACTATAACTCTTATCAATTAGGTGTTGTTACTCAGTCAACTAATACTTATCAAAATCCAACTACATCATCTAAATTTATTTATAAATATACAGAAGCTTATGATGCTTTAGTAATAGTAGGTGAAGTACAAGGACAAAGTATTAATGGTAATAGTACATGGTATAAAGTAGTTAGTGATTTAAATATAGATAATAATTATAATGAAATAACTAGTGGAGATTATAATTGGCATAATTTTGTTTATATACCAGCTTGTTATGTTCAAAAGATAAATAAAGCTAAAGATGGTTATTTAAATCCTAATGATATAACTGAATATAAAAATAAGAATTATACTTACGATTTATTAGTTGAAAATACCGAGTTGAAACCTAGGGTTGCGATTTCAACTAAGAATGCACCATACTATTATGACCCAACATTAGATTCAGCTACAGGTCAGACTTTACAAAAAGACCGTTATGTTATGGTTTACACAATTGCTTATAGTAATAATAACCCTGTTGCTTACTTAGTAACAAGTGATTATAAATATGACCAAAAAGAGTGGGTAAGTGCTGATTCTATCCGTCTAGTTAGTTCAGATTATGGTTATTTTAAAGTCAATGAAAATGGTAATTACTTTACTTGGGTTACTAGTACTACAGTTGACAGTGAAGATTATTTGATAGGTGGCCAATATAGTTATTCTTACGCACCAATATTAGAACAAAAATATGTAGGTAGTAGTCTTTGGTATAAAGTACCAGTTAATTTAACTGGTAGTAATAATGTTTATGGTTGGACCCTTGGTAATTATCCAACAGTTTCTGTAACTAAGTATAGGACTACCGCTAGTAATAATATGCCAGTTATTAATGCTAGTGATAAAACAATAACGCAAGGTGAAAAGTTCAATGTACTTGATGGCGTTAGTGCAAGTGATGCCGAAGATGGTAATATAACTTCAAAAATTAAAGTAAAAGAAAATACTTATAAAGATGCACCAGGTACTTATAAAGTAGTTTATGAAGTAACTGATAAGAATAATCAAACAACAACTAAAGAAATAAAAGTTACAGTTATTAAAAATGAAATGCCAGTAATTAATGCTAGTGATACAGAAATTACAATTAATCATGAAGTAAAAATTAATGTAACAGCTAGTGATAAAGAAGATGGCGATTTAACTTCTAAAGTAAAAGTAAAAGAAAATACTGTTGATAATAAAAAACTAGGTACTTATAAAATAGTTTATGAAGTTACTGATAGTTATAAGCAAACTACAACTAAAGAAATAAAAGTAACTATTGTAAAAGACCAAGCTCCTGTTATTGAAGCATCTGATAAACAGGTATCAATAAATTCTACTTTTAAAGAATTAGATGGTATAAAAGCTACTGATAAAGAAGATGGTGATATTACTAAGAAGATTAAAGTAGTAGAAAATACTGTTGATACTAAGAAACTTGGTAATTATAAAGTAGTTTATGAAGTAGTTGACTCAGCTAATAATAAGACTACTAAGACAATTAAAGTAGAAGTAGTTGAGAAAGTATTAACAAAGAAAGATGGAGAATTTTATTTAGAGGATTTATCTTGGGATAAAGATACAAAGAAATATTCTATAAGTGGCTATTTAATAATATTAAATACTAATAATAATGTTGATGATGTTAAGTATGAGTTAGTATTGAAAAATATAAATAGTAGTGATGAGTATAGCTTGAAATTATCACCATGGACAAAAAATGTACCATATGATTTAGGTAAAGAAAATAATTATGATTATTCTAAGTCTTGGTTTAAAGAGGAAATTGATTTATCTGATGTCGATTTAGGAGATTATGAAATGTATATTAAAGCTACTAAAGGAGATTATTATTCTTTAGAGTTAGTTGATAACTTATTTAATAAAGATATTGATAGACGTAATGAAGATAGTAAAAGAGGTTATAATTTTACTGTAATGCTATCTCATAAAGATAAAGAAATAATTTTAAATGTACGTGATGAGTTAATTACGACAAGTAC
The DNA here is from genome assembly GCA_947624045.1 of uncultured Bacilli bacterium. Classification (GTDB taxonomy): domain Bacteria; phylum Bacillota_I; class Bacilli_A; order RF39; family UBA660; genus CANRGD01. The sequence continues at coordinate 16,623 of CANQIL010000013.1, read as the reverse complement.
TGCAAATACATTTAGAAATATGGTTAATGATTATGATGATATGAAATTTACAAATGGTAAGTTAAAATTAGTTGGTACATCTTATAATTATGGTGGTACTTATGCTAAAGAAGCTGATATTACTAGAAAAGTAGTATTTGAAAATGTTGATACTTATAAGCAATATTCATTTGATATAGGTAGTACTTCTAAAGGAAGTTATAAAGTAGAATCAACCGATAAGAAAGATAAGACTTTTGCTTGGTATGATAAGGAAATTGATGTTAAGTCTTTAGAAAAGGGTACTTATTCTATAATGATTTATACTAAGACAATAGATTCAGAAGATTATGGTGAAGTAGTTGATATGTTTGCTTCTATTAATGAAGCTTCGGCTAAGATAGATAATAAGAATTATAAGATTACTCTAAATAAGAACAGATTAAATAGAATAGAACTTGTAGTTAGTTAATTAGCTACAAGTTTTTCTTAATAAAAAAGGTGACTTTATCACAAGGATAAAGCCACTTTTTAGGTTTTAAATTATTTGTTTCTTGGATATGGTTGTTTAGTATTAGTTAAACAAAGTAAGTAATCAATGGAAGTATTATGAAAATTTGCTAGATTAATAAGAACTTCTCTTGGTATCCATCTACTTTCTGTTTCATAACCAGAGTAGGTCCTTTCAGCAATGTTGAGTATTTTAGCCATATCTTTTTGTTTTAAATCTTTGTCTTCTCTTAAATCTTTTAATCTATTCATTTTACATCACAAAATTATTTTCTCATAGTTCAAACTGAGCTATTGATTTATAGCTCAAATTGCACTATAATAATTATAATAGTTCATATTGAGCTATGTATATTAATAATGGTGGTGTAATAATGCTGGAAAAGTACAATAAATATATATTAGTTTTAATAGGTGCAGTAGTTATTTTTATGAGTATTGGCTATTCTGTTTTAGAAAGTAGCCTAAGAATAAGTGGTGAAGTAAATTATAGAGCAGATGCGGAAGTTAGAGTAACTGATTTTGTTGCGAAGGATGTGCCAAGTAATATGACCATTCAATATTCTGAGTTTTCTAAACATGAAGTTAAGTTAGGGTTTACTCCAACTAATGCTGATGCTTCTGTTACTTTTGAAGTAACTGTAAAGAATAATTCACCTTATACTTTTGTGATAAGTAATATTGAAAATAGTAATATCAATACTTCTTATGAATTAGAAAATTATCAAATAGGAAGTCCTATAGGTAAAAAAGAAAGTATTACTTTTAATATAACTTTTAAAAATAATACTTCAACATTAGATGCACAGGCGGTTTTATTAAAGTTTACTTTTGAAAGGCCATCAGCTGAAATGCTAAAATATGATAATACAGAAAGTAAGTCAAAATGTTCTGATGTACAGTGTGCATTAGATGAATTATATGAAAAGTTAAGGTAGGTGAAGACAATGAAAATATTAAAGAAAAATTATAAATTTATTTTAGGTTTTATTATAGGAATAATTTTAGTAGGTAGTATTTCAGTTTATGCTGTTAGTACAATTATTGATAGTAAAGATGTAACTTATGATAATAAAAATAGTAAAGGTAGTGCCAAAAATGTCCAAGAATCAATTGATGAGTTATATCAAAAGTATAAAGATTTAACTGGTGATAAAGGCACTAAATATACAGAAGAAATATTGAATGGAGCAGACCCAGTTTTAAAAAATGAAATGATTCCAGTAACTATTGATGATGAGGGAGTAGTAAAATATGCAAATGTAAATACACCTTGGTATAAATATGAAGCTAAAAAATGGGCTAATGCAGTAATATTAGAAAGTGGTGTTAGTCATAATGTAGGAGATACTATTAAAGAAGAAGAAATTTCTGCTTACTTTGTTTGGATACCAAGATATAAGTATAAATTATGGAATACAAGTGAAACTCAACAACTTTATGATATAGATGATTTAACTGATACTATTGAAGGTGCTGAGAGTGACCCAACAGCCCTAAGACATATAACAGGAAATGCCAGATTAATAGATATAGTTTTTGAAAGTAAAGATACCAAAGCTTCAACAGACATAGCTGATGGCAATTATTACACACATCCAGCATTTACAAATTTTGATGTTAATGGTTTATGGGTAGGGAAATTTGAAATATCAAAAAGTGCAGATAAAGTCAAAGTAAAACCAGGAGTACAATCATGGAAAAGTGCCACAGTAGGTACATTCTGGCAAGCTTTATATGACTATAATAGGAAACTAGATTCCCATATGATGAAAAATACCGAGTGGGGAGCAACAGCTTATCTTTCACACTCAGTTTATGGTATTGGTAATGAAATAAATATCAATAATAATCAAAGTTATTTAACAGGCTATTCGGCAGCTGCTGGTACTGACCAAAGTGGTTATCCTGGAGAATATGGAACAGATGATACAGTAACAAAACCTTATAATACCGCAACAGGATATTTAGCTTCAACAACAGGAAACATAACTGGAATATATGATATGTCAGGTGGGGCACATGAATATATGGCAGCTTACATGGTTGGACAGAGTTCAGCTATAAGTGGCCTAGATGATTCTAAATTGGAAGAAAAAACTCAATATTTTGATGAATATGAGGAAACATCAAGTTTTAGTGATTATGGCAAAAGAAAATTAGGAGATGCAACAGCTGAAATGGGACCATTTTACTATTACTATGACAAAGATGGGGCTTCAGTTAATTATAAAAGAGCGCACAACGCCTGGTACGCTGACCTCTCGAACTTTGTCGACTCCACGTACCCGTGGTTCTACCGTGGCGGCAATTGCGACGATGGCGTTTTGGCAGGCCAGTTCTACTTCAATAGGGTCACCGGTGGAGCTTACAGCCGCATTTCCGCCCGATTAGTACTTGCAGTTAAGTAAATTTTAAAAAAAATGTCATTTTTTGTCGAACGAATTATTTGTCTTTCTTTGTCGAATGAGTAGAAACATTTATAAATTTAGGCTATTATCTTTAACGAGAGGTGGTTTAAGTGCTAGATGTTTCTACTAATGTTATTAGAGGAATAATGTATATTACTTTAGATGGCAAACTTGATAATAAAACATTTAAGGAATTAGAAAATAATATTAATTATCTTCTATATAAACAAAATATGCATTACTTCGTAATAGACTTTAATAATGTGAGTTATCTAGATACTAATGTATTTAAGTTAATTCAGAATAAATTAGTTGAGATATTTCTTTCTTGTGGAAAAGTTGTTTTATGTGGACTAAATAATTTTTCTTTAAAAAAATATTGTTGTCGAGATGATATTATATTTAAAGATGGCTTTGAAGCTTTAAGATGTTTTTACTTATAAGGGAGATATATGGAAGAACTATTAAATTATGAAGGACTAATCTATAGTATTATTAATAAATATACTAAAAATTTTGATAAAGATGATTTATTTCAAGTAGGAATGCTTGGATTAATAGAAGCATATAAAAATTATAAAGATAATTTTAATACAAAATTTTCAACTTATGCTTACTATTATATACTAGGCGAAGTAAATAGTTATATTAGAGAAAGTAGTAGTTTGAAAGTAAGTAAAGATTTATTAAAACTTAGTAAAAGTATTATCAAAGCAAGAGAAGTTATGCAACAAAGATTACAAAGAGAACCGACTAATTTAGAAATAGCATTATTTTTAGAAATAGATGAAGAAAAAGTAAATGAAGCAATAGAAGCAACAGAGGTAGTTAAGAGTCTAGATTATCAAGATGAAAATATTGAGTTATATAATTCTATAAAAGTAGAAGATAATTCTTTAAATGCAGATATTTTAGATTTAAAAGAAGCTTTAAAAGACTTATCATTTGAAGAGAGAAATTTAATATTAGCTAGATATTATGAAGAATTAACACAAGTAGAAACAAGTAAGGAATTAGGTATAAGTCAAGTTCAAGTTTCTAGAAAAGAAGCTAAAGTTTTACAAAAATTAAAAGAAAAATTACAAAATACTTAGAAAATCTAGGTATTTTTTTTTAAATTAGTTTCATATTAGTAATGGTGAATATAATGAAAAATTTAAAATATGAAAGAATTGCTTCTAATCATAAAGCAGAAGAAAGTAGAGTAAAAAATGCAGTTATTGCATTTTTATCAGGAGGAGTTTTAGGATTTGTAGCAGAATGGCTAGTAGTTTTTTATACTAATTGTTTTGAAATATCAAGAAGTGATGCTTCAACTTTGATGATAGTTAGCTTTATTTTTGTAGCTAGTTTATTTACGGCACTTGGCTTTTTTGATAAGCTTGTTAATCGTTTTAAATGTGGATTATTAATACCTATAACGGGATTTGCTCATTCTATGACTAGTAGTGCAATGGATTATAAAAAAGAAGGATTAATTTATGGTATTGGTATGAATATTTTTAAATTAGCTGGCTGTGTTATTTTATATGGAGTTGTCGCAGCTTGGTTTTTTGGAATGATTAGATATTTTATAGGAGGTGCTTCATGACATTTAAGTTTGATAATGTTTATTTACAAGATACAGCTACGATTGCGGGACCTTATGAAAGAGAGGGTCCTTTGAAGCAGTACTTTGATAAGACTTATAAAGATTTATATTTTGGCGAGGCATCTTTTGAATTAGCGGAAATAAAACTCGTAAAAGATGCTTTAGTTATGCTTATGAAGAAGACTTCTTTAACTAAAGGAGATATTGATGTAGTTGTAGGAGGAGATTTACTTAATCAAATAACCGCAACTACTTATGGTGCTTGTAATGTGGGTAAGTCTTTTGTAGGTATTTATGGAGCTTGTAGTAGCAGTGTTTTAGGTATGATTATTGCATCAATTTTTTTAGATTCGAAGAGAGTAAATAACGCTATTACCGTTGTGTCGTCTCATAATATGAGTAGTGAAAAACAATTTCGTAATCCAACTGAATATGGAGCTCCTAAACCTGATAGTGCTACGTTTACGGCTACAGGAGCAGCGGCTTGTTTATTAACTGTTAAAAAAACTGATGTTAAAGTAGAGTGTGCTACTCTTGGTAAAATAATTGATTTAGAACAAAATGACCCAAATGATATGGGCAAAGTAATGGCACCAGCCGCTATTGATACTTTAAATACACATTTTAAAGAGACAGGTCGTTCTCCTAAAGATTATGACTTAATTGTAACTGGTGACTTAGGTCGTTTTGGTAAAGAAATAGTAAAAGATTATATGCTTAATACTTATAATGTTGATTTAAATGATAATTATAATGATTGTGGTGTTATGCTTTATGACTTAGCTTTACAAAAAGAAGTAAAAGCAGGTGGGTCTGGTCCTGCTTGTAGTGCTTTAGTAAGTTTTTCATATATTTATAATATGTTAAAAGAAAAAAAGTTGAAAAAAGTTTTAATTATCGCAACAGGTGCTTTGTTTTCACCAACGTTAGTTTATCAAAAAGAAAATATTTATTCTATTGCTCATGCAATTAGTTTGGAGGTAGTTTAATGTTATATTTTAATTCATTTTTGTTTTGTGGCTTTTTATGTTTAATTGCTCAACTTATTTTAGATAATAGTAAACTTACTCCTGGTCATATTACTAGTTTATTTGTAGTAATAGGAGCATTCTTAGATACGTTTAGTATATATGATTTTATTATTAAAAAAGTTGGTGGCGGAGCGTTGATTCCTATAACTAGTTTTGGACATTCCCTAATTCATGGAGCCTTAGCTAAAACTAACTCTATGGGTGTTATAGGTATTTTTATGGGTATGTTTGATTTAACTGCTACAGGAATAACAGCGGCAATTATTTTTTCCTTTATCTTTGCTTTAATTTTTAAGCCACGTAATTAAATTACTGATAATTTTATTATTAAATCTATATCATCGTCTTTGGCGATGATATTTTTATGAGTTTCGCCACATTTTTCACATTTATAAATTATTTTATAAGTATCTTTAAATTTCTCTATACCAATAGGTTTTAATAAGCCATGACAAGTATTTTTTCTATCACCTGGTAAAATGTCTAAATGTTTTGAATATAGGCAATAGGGGCAATGGTCTCTAGCCGTATATTTTAAAGGATAGACTTTTCTTTGACAATTATCGCAAATAAATTCTTCATCTCTCATTGTAAAATTTTTCATTTTTTCCTCCGTTTTATTAATTTAATTGTAGCAAAGTTATATTAAAAAGTCTAATTAATTAGCTTTGGATTTATTAATGAAAAAAAAGTATGTTCGATCACTTTATAGTACTTAATATGGTATTATGTAAGTAGGAACATTTGATTTTGAGTGTCGCCCTCCAATCTTTACAAAAAAAAGAAAGGGGGGTAGATAGGGATGAAGACAAAAACTTTTATAATTAAAGTTTTGAAATATATTTCCATCATTTCATTGTTATCTACCTTGTTAGTACTAGCGAGAACAAAATGATTTATAAATAAATCATGACAAACCTCACGGTTTGAATTTTTCTCTTTCATTGGATAGTTTTATCCTCCGAAAGACCAATTTCCGATAGTCGCTACCGTATTTTTTATTAACTCATTTGTTCAACTTTTTTTGAAGCGATATTTACTTTACTTCAAATGTTCCTCTCTTTATTTTATCAAGTTTCCTTGATGAATTTATCATAACATAAGGATTAATTTTTGACAAGTATTAATGTATAAATTTTTATTCTTTATTAATCTAATTATTTTTCTTCCAACGAGCATTAAATCTTTCTATACCACTTTTGATTTTAACAGGACTTTTTTCTTCTTCTAAAGTATCAAGATGACATATATCATAATTAGCATTATCTATTTTCTGTGGAAACATCGTAATAATTTTATCAGTATTAATTATTGTTCTAACTAAGAAAGTATTATATAGACCACTGTCTACACTAAAGCCACATCCATTATAATAAAACATAAAACTTTCTAACAAACTATTATTAATAACACCTCGATTAGGATTTTTACTAATAAAATCTTTTACTTTATAAAATAATTCTTCTATATTAACATCTTCCATAAAAGTCGATTTATATTTATTAGAGCCATCATGACTTTGTTTTATATGTTCTATAGCTCTTTCATCACTATATTTGAGCATTTGTTCATCTATATAACTAAGGTCTTGTAATGGACAAGAATTATCAAATATGCTACTTAAATAAATTCTCTGTTGTCTATAGCCATATTTGTAACAATTATCTTTATCTTCTTCTTTATAAAATTTTTCATAAAGTTCTTTTAATTTATCCCAATCATCTAATTTTTCATATAAGCATGTTAACATATAATAACATTTTTCTTCAGGTAAACTTTCTAATATACTTTTAGCTTCCATATATTTTCTTTCAAATATTAATATTTGAGCCCATTGTGTTAAAGCAATTCTATCATTTGGATAATATGATAAAACTTCTATTAACATATTTTTAGCTAAATTAAATTTGCCTTCATTAATTAATTTTTCAACCATCTTTGTTTGAAAAGATAGATAGCCTTTTTTAGTATAAATATTTTTTTTATTGTTCATAATCATTCCTCTTAACTTTTAATTTTGCTTTATCATCAATAATATGAAAATCCCAGTTTAGGGCATCTTGATGGGTTATATTTCTATAATCGCTATAGTTTTCTATCTTTTCCATATTTTTTCTACCAAAAGATAAATCATAATATAATACTTGGCCATTATTTAAGTAAACTTCGTTCCATTGATGTTGTAGATCATGACAATAGCCATCTGTTAAAAAGCATTTTACCTTCATTAAACGATTATTTAACAAGATTTTCATAAGTTGAGCTCTTCCACAACAAACGCCTTTCTTATTAATATAAGTGTATACTGGGTCTTGACTATAATTAGCACCATTTTTAAGGGTACCATCTTTATTAGTAGCGCTACTATCATATGATGTATTTTTTCTTAACCATTCAAATACAAAGTTAACTTTCTCATAATCACTTGCATAAGCTAAAGCAGGATAATGTTTAAAAAACATATTAACAATATGTCTAATATAAATAGTTCTTTTCCTTACTTTAGGTGTTAGTTTATTAACAACACAGTTAAAATCTTTATCATTTAGCCATAATAGCCACCAATCAAGAGAGTTCTCACCTGGATAATAATCATCCCTTTTATTATTTGATACTTTAACATTATCAGGAATTAATTCAAAATCAAGCCATCTTCTTTTAGTTATTTTGGTAGAATTATCAAGTAAAATGATACAATCTTTATTAATACCTTTTTTATTAAGCTCTTTACATAACTCATTAAAAGTAGCTGTATCTTTTATTGAAAATATAATTTTTATATCTTCCTTTATCTGATTTAAATAAATAATTAAAGAAGAAATCATCTTAATATTAGAAATTTTTAAAGTATCATTATTTAATTCATAATAAATACCATATCTATCATACCATTTATTTTTCTCAACTGGATAATTAGGTAGAGGTTGTTGGTATTTAACTATAAAATGAGTTGGACTAATTGTTTGAATCTTTTTTAAGTCTATCATAAATTTTTCCCCCTTTTCTAAGTACCATATTATATCATATTTTGGGATTTTTTGAAAGTAGAAATAGCAATTTGTTAAATTTTTTAAATGATGATATAATTTAGGTAGTCTGGTGATTGTATGAATATAGAGTTTAAAATAAATGAGTTTTCGGGTCCTTTGGATTTATTACTGCATTTGATTAAAGAAGCTAAAATGGATATAATGGATATTGAAATAGAAAAGATAACTAAACAATATATGGATTATTTAGCTTTACAAGAAAAAATGAATTTAGAAATAGCTAGTGAATATTTAGTATTAGCTTCTGAATTATTAGAAATTAAATCAAAATTATTACTTCCAAGAGAAAAATTAGAAGAGGAAGTAGAAGAAGTAGACCCTAGAGAAGAGCTAGTTAATAGACTTTTAGAATATCAAGCTTATAAAGAAATAACTAAAGTTCTTCATGATAAAGAAAGTTTACGTAGTGAGATTTATACTAAAGCTCCTGAAAATATAAAAGAATATATTGATGAGAGTAAAGAGATAAAATGTGATGTTACTTTAGATGATTTAATTGAAGCTTTTAAGAAATATTTACAAAGGAAGAAAGAAAATGAACCATTAAAAACAAAAGTAACTGTTAATGAGATAAGTGTTTCTTCAAGACGATATGATATAAAAAAAATGTTGAGTTTAAAAAGACGAGTTTCTTTTTTTGAGTTGTTTCCTGTTGTTAGTAAAGAATATGTTGTTGCGACTTTTTTGGCTATTTTAGAAATGGCTAAAGATAGAGAACTTATTATTAAACAAGATAATACGTTTTCAGAAATTATTTGTGAGGTGCCTAATGAAGAATAAAGCTATTTTAGAAGGATTATTATTTGTAGTAGGTGAGGATGGACTAAGTATTGAGCAGATTATTGATGTTTTAGGTATTGATGTTAATGCTGCTAAAGAGTTGATTAAAGAATTAAAAGTTGATTATGAAGATGATAGTAGAGGTTTAAGAATAGACTTTTTAGGTAATAAGTTTAAGCTTACTACAAAATATGAGCATAGAGAATATTATCAAAAACTTCTTTTAAATCCAGAAAGTAATACCTTAAGTCAAGCTGCTTTAGAAACGTTAGCTATTATTGCTTATAATGAACCTATAACAAGAGTCCAAATTGATACAATTAGAGGAGTAAACTCTAAAGACGTTGTTAGAAAATTAATTGCGAAAGGTTTTATTAAAGAATCGGGTAGAAGTAATTTACCAGGTAGACCTATTCTTTATGAAACGACTTCAGAGTTTTTAGATTATTTTGGTTTAGCAACAATTGATGATTTACCAGATATGCGTGACTTTTTAGAAGAAAATAGTCAAGAAGAAGATAATGAAAAAGATTTATATACATCTAAATATGTAGAAATTAACAATTAAAAAAGCAGTCATTTGACTGCTTAATTTCATCTTACTTATTATCTTTAATAGCATTATAGAAATTAGCTTGAGCTGTACTCATATATGGAGCTAACCATAAATATAGAATTCCAAAAGTAAAGATACCTAAGATTATCCAACCTAAGAAGCTTAAGTTTAACATGAAAAAGTCCATTTTATGACCATTCATCATTTCTTTACTTTTTCTAATAGCTTCTAATGCAGTCATATTTTCATTATCTAATAAGATATAATATGACATACTATAACTAATAGCAGCAATAATACCAGGGATAATTAATAGTAAAGTCCATAAGAATGTAAAAGCGCCTACAAAAATAGTAATACCAAAGCATATTACCCAAAGACTAGTTTTACTAAATAATTCTTGCCAAGTAACTTTTTCACCTCTAGATAACTTTAAGTAAAAGTTAACATTTCCTAACATAAGAAATGAAGTTACAACTAATGTGGCAAAATTACAAACAGCTTGAATAATACCTAAAGTTGTCTCAGAACTATTTTGAAAAAACATTGGTATTGCTGATGCGATTGAAGTTAAAACTCCGTAGACAATCATCATAATAATAGCTTGACCATAATTTCCTTCTAATGATTTTTTAGCATTTTCTTTTAACTTAGCTATATCCATAAAAATATACTCCTTTCTTTACTATAATATTAACACTTATAGTAAAATTTGTCTAATAATTTTTAAAATTGCAAAAATAAAATTTTGTTTTGGATTTTTAAAATATTATGATATAATCTACTTATGCACATGTGGCGGAATTGGTAGACGCGGTAGACTCAAAATCTACAGAAGTTATGCTTCGTATGGGTTCAAGTCCCTTCATGTGCACCAAAATAATCTACAAAAATGTCCGATACATTCGGTCTTTTTTAATATTAAAATTTAGTATTAAAAACATCACCTAGTTTTTATAATACATTTTACTTTTGCGTTAGGGGTAATTATATATAAATTACTAAAATAATCAAAGAGATTTTGTACTAAAATATTTAATAATTGAGGAGGATATATGGGTAAATTATCAAATATGATGTATATGATAGATTTATTAAATACAGGAAACATTTATACAATAAAAGATTTATCAAAAAAAATAGGCGTAACTGAGAGAATGATACGCTACTATAAAAATGAAATTTGTGCTAATGGAATTGCTATTGAATCATTTAAAGGACCAAACGGTGGATATTTTATGATAGATAAAATTAAGAATTATACAAGCATTAATAAATATGATATTCAATTATTGGAAAACATATATAATTTATTATTAAATAGTAATTTTAAATATTTAGATAAATTTAAAGATTTTTTAGATAAATCAAAAAAAATGTATTCGATTTATGATGAAAAAAGCAAATATATTTCAAACATAAATTTAGATACTTTTGGTGAAGTTGAAAAGCTTATTGATACTGCTATTAGGCAAAATGATAAAATTGAAATAGTTTATAATGATATTAATGGTGGACAATCAAAAAGAACAATTCATCCACTTCATTTATTTAAATTTAAAGAAAACTATTATGTTACGGCATTTTGTGAATTAAGAAACGATATAAGGCATTTTGAATTAAAAAGAATCGTTAATATAAAATAAAAAAGACCAAATATTTCAATTTTCTATGTTATAATGTACCTAAGGAGAAATGTAGTTATGACAAGCGATTATATATTTGTTGATTTTGATGGAGTTATATTAGATTCTGAAGAAAGGATGCTAAAACGAAAATATGATTTGGGATTTCATAATCATAAAAATGAAAGTGAGTTTTATGCATATTTTGAATATACAAATTTGCATCCAGAAGAATGGGAGTATATCCTAAAAGAAGCCAAATCAGTTAATAATTCTGTTGAAATAATAAAAGATCTTGAAAATTTAAAAAAGAAAATAGCTATTTTAACAAAAATTCATACTCTTCAAGAAATGAAAGTAAAAACTGAGGTATTAAGAGAAAATTTAAAAATTTTATGCCCAGTAATTTTTGTTCCACCTGGTGTAAAAAAATACCAAGCAATAATACCAAATCATCAATTGCTAATTGATGATTCTTCAAATAATATTAAACAGTGGATTGAAAATGGTGGAAAAGGCTTGATTTTTGATCCAACAATTGAAACTGACACTAATGAAAAAGTCAAAAGCTTAGAGTTTTTATTAAAAAGGTAGATACTATGGAAAGAAATATTTTATATGAAAATTATCTTAAATCATTAGAACAAAAATATAATGCAGTTTGCTTTGATATTGATGGTACATTAACTGCTAAAGATTCTAAAAGGATTGATGATAGAGCGATAAAAATGATTATTGAATTATTAGCAAAAAAAGTTCCAGTCGTATTTATAACTGGTCGCGGTGAAACTGGATTGAAAGATTTAAAACGCGATATTTATTTGCACATAAAAAATAGTAAAAGTATTACCTTAAGTGATATGAAACGGATATATGTTTTAACAAATGATGGGGCAAGATTATTCTATAGTAAGGAAATATCACAAGAAAATTTTTTAGAAGAAAATGTATATATAACAACAGAAGAAGAATTAAATCAATTATTAATAATAAGCAAAATGATTAATGAAGTTAAAAATAAACTAGCAAGTAGTGATTATTTTGATATAACTTACTCTAAAGATTTAAAAACAAATCAAATTTTAAATATAAGAATGGTATTTAAAACTCATAATGACGAAATAATTAATTCAATTTTTGATAATATAGAAAAATATATAATAAATAATGGTTTAAATAGTATTCATTTAACTAGAGGTATATACGTAAATAAGTCAGTTATTCAGATAGGAACAGCTACTAAAAATAAAGCAATTGAGAGAACAGAAAAAATAATCGGTGTTCCTCAAAATTCTATGATAAGAATTGGAGATTGTGGTGATTTACGTGGTAATGATTACACCATGTTAAATTGTAATCAAGGTTATAGTGTTGATAAAACAAGTGGGTCTAATAATTCTTGTTTTCCTATATTTGATGATACTGGGAATATCTTAAAAGGCATAGAAGCAACACTTCAATTAATAAAGAAGGCCAAAATATTGCCTACAGTATCATTGGAAAAGGCAGATAAAGATACTTATAAATATAATCTTGCTAGAGTTGAAAGCAACATAGTAACGGGAAGACAAGCCCTTTTAAAAAAATATAATAATTTGATAAGTAGCAATTTTAATAATTGCAATGTAATTGATGATTTGTTTGATAAAGAAAGTGGTAGTGTTATTATTCCAATGTATGAAATGGAGCTTTTACAAAATAGTCCCTTAAAAGATTTTTGGTTATCTTTAGATAACGGAATGTTAATGTATTCATTAAGAGATAATAACGATTATATTCTTAGAGGTTCAAAAACCTATTACTATTTTTTATCAAATAGATTGAGTATTAATAGAAGAGACATTACCTCTAAAAGTGATGTAATAAATTGGTATGAAAACAATGCAAAATTTTTAGACAATGCTATAAATGCAATTTTATTTACTAAAAACTTAAATAATCAAAGTAATAAAAAATTATTATTAGGTGTTTTGGATAATTGCCGAAATGTTTTATTGGTTTTAATTAATCATCATTTAGTTTCTAACTATTTTGATGAAAATATTTTATTAGAAATTTCTTTAGAAGGGGAAAATACTAATAATAAATTGTATACTACTATTATGGAAATTGAAAGACTAATGAGCAAAATATGTTTTGAAAATCAATATATCGTTGATAAAGAAAGCACTCTTGCATTAATAAGTAGCTTAAAAGAATTATTACTTAATAACTTGATTCAAGAGTTAAATAAAAATAATGAGGAAGATTATTCAAAGGAATATAGAGCATATAGGGAAATTGATAATTTTGCAGAAAACTATATTGCACTATCTTTATACAAAGATAAATGCGATAATAATAAATTTGCTAATGCATGCGGGCTAAGTTATGGAGGTATAGAACTTCCTATATTGGCTAAAATAATTAATCAAAATAGGATTGAAAAATTATTACTTCTAAAATTTAATAAAGAAGTATCAGGATATACAAATAAGCAACTTTTGGATTTAAGAAAATTTAATATTATGGATTTCGGTGGACTGATGAATTCAGAATTTTTTGAAAATTCAAATGTAGATTTGTTTGACGATAATGTTTTAACAGGAAAGACATTACAACTTGCTATTAATTCACTATATGATTACAATATAAATGTTAATAACATTTGTATTGTTAGATATCCTAGTATCAATAGAATTGATCAAATGTTTTTAGATAATCCATCAGCTGTTGATTATAATCTATTCTTTAATTACATATATGGTCTATGTTTTAGTAGCCCATATAGTTGGAAAGACAATAAATGGAAAAAAGAAAATGGCGAAGTTGATTATACTGATTCTCTAGGAGTATTTGATTTAAATCGTAAAAAGATAATAGAGTGTTTAATAAAAAATCATGATTATAATGAAAAAAGTGAAGTTGGAGAATACAGAAGGAGTGTAGCAAAATGAGAGTAGTTAGTATAGGTGATCTCGTAATTGATTATTATTATAAAAATGAAAAACTTTTAGGTCTTAATGGTGGAATGACTTCACATAATATTATTGCTAATTTGGCTAAAATGGGTATTAATACCGCTGTTTTTGGTGTATGTGGAAATGATATTCAAGGTAAAATAGCAATTAAAAGTCTTGAAAAATTAAATGTTGATGTAAAGAATATTATAATTTTAGACGGAATTAGAACTAGATGTTTTCACGTATCGTATTTTAGTAATGAAGGTAAATTAACATTTACTTCCAAAAAAAGATGTCCTTTCTGTAATAATAAACAATGGTATGAAAATAGTTTAATAAATGCTGATGATATTATAAATAATATTAATGATGAAGATATTTTGATATTTGATAATTTAAATAATAAAAATCAAATATTAATTGATAAAACTAGTAATAAAAAAATTATAGATTTAGGTCAATATTTTGAATTAGAAAATCTATCTAATAAAGAAATAATAGATAAAATATACAGTAAATTTGAAATTATTAATTTTAATGAACGAGTATCAAAGTATTTAATAAAGAGATTAAATTTAAATAATAATGTAGATTTATATAATATATTAAAGCCTAATTTTATGACAATCACATGTGGAGAAAAAGGGGCAACTTTTATCTGGGAAGGAATAGAATACAATTTCAAGTTAAAAAGCAAAGGCAATGTTATAGATTCAACAGGCGCTGGCGATGCTTTTATTTCAAGTATAATACGAGATTGGATAAAAAATAACTTTACTTATAATACTGCGTTGTTTGAAAAATGGTATGAAAATTCAAATAAACTTACAACTAAAGTTGTTTCTAAAATGGGAGCAAGAGGACATCTTAATACATTATTTAAGGTTAAACAAATTGATGAGGAATGTACTTGTAATGATTTTATATATAATGAACGAAAAAAAATTAAGCGTTGTAATATAAATATAAATAATCTTGAAACAAGAATTACTAATGCTATTAATTCAACTGCAAGCAATAAAATAGATGATATTACTTTTAATAAAAATAATAATTGTTTATTTATTGGAACTGGTGGTTCATATTCAGGAGCATATTTTGCAGCAAAGATTATAAATTTGTTGTATGGATGTAATACATATTCATTGTATCCAAGAGATGTTTTATATCGCAATAATAGTAATATAGATAAAGTGATTTTGTTTTCTTACTCAGGTACAACAAATGATATAATTACAAGTGTTAAAGATTTTAATAAGAAAAATATATATATTGTTACTAAAAGTGAATTACAAAATATTGTTTTAAAAACGGGAATTTTAAAGAAAAATATTTTAAGTTATAGAACGTCATCTAATAAAGGAAAAGAAAGAGGATTTTTATCATTTGAAGGCGCTGTATCTCCTGCGGCAATATTTCTAAAACATTATTTTGAAAAAACTAATAGTAATGTTAATATTGAAGAATTAATTAAAGATTCAATTAATAATTGGAGTCAAAAAATAGAAAATATAATTAATACTGATTTTCTAAAGAAGATGGAAAAGCATAAAATTTTAAATTTATTTCGCGGAGACTATGTTGATACTGCTTGTTATGATTTGGAAAGTAAAATTATTGAATCTGGTGTATTTAATTGTATAATTCATGAAAAAAAGAATTTTTCACATGGAAGATTTATTAATTATGAAAATTTAGATAATACTTGTTCAATATATTTTAAACAAAAATCGACAACAAAGTATGAAAAAGAATTATTAAAGTATTTAGGTAGCAATAATATTATAATTGAAAGTAATTATGATGGAATATTAGCTGAATTTGATTTATTAATAGCTTCACAATTTATCATCTATTATATTGGAAAAGTTATGGATATAGATGTATCAAAACCAAAATACTCTGAAAATGCTATGAAAATATATTTTTATAATGGAGATTTATAATTAATATTATCAATAAAAAATATTCTAGTATTTATTCGTGAAAGAGACTTTTAAAATTGGTAAAATTTATTATTATTTAAAATAATATATTTACTAGATTTACAGTAAAAACATTAATTATAGTAAAAGAAAGGGTGCGCCAGTTCGGTGCTTAACATATAGTTGGTGGAATCCCAACATGGTAATTCCTAGCCAGAAGCCA
>CANQIL010000012.1 GCA_947624045.1 uncultured Bacilli bacterium | reverse complement strand
CTTTTAATTAAATCTAAATTAAAGAAGTCCGCTCCTCCAACTACCATCCATGGAAAAATATAAAGAATTGTTTTTCTTTTATCTTTTTCATAATCAGGCAAAATCATATCATATTCTTTACAAGTAGCATAAGTATCACCATATCTTGGATATTGAATTACTTCTACTTGGTCATCTTTAATCTCACTAGCCGTTTTTCTTACATATTTCATAGCTTCATCATCATTTTTTTTGGCTCTTGAAAATTCACCCTTACCTGTTTGTCTATACCAAAAAAGAGGTGCACTTACTCTTAATGGCTTCTTATTTGCCTTAATCAATTTTAACCATAAGTTCCAATCTTCGTACATAGCTTTTTCTTTGATACCAAAACAACCTACTTCTAATAAATCATCTTTTCTAACTAAAGCTGATATTGTTAATAAGTTTTCATATTTTTCTCTTTCTACAGTAAAATATTTTTCCCATAAAAATTCTTTAGTTCCAAAGTTAACACAAGTAGGATAAGCAAATGATGCGTCTTCATGAGTTTCTAATGCCCAATATAAACACTCTAAAGTTGTTGGGTCAATTACATCATCACTATCTAAAAAGAAAACATATTTAGTTGATTTAGCTGCTTTAGATATTCCATAATCTCTAGCGACAGCTGGTCCTGAATTTTCTATTTTAAAATATTTTATTCTTTTATCTTTTTTAGAAATGTTTTCAACAATTTTATTTGACTCTTTATTAGTAGAACCATCATTAACAATAATCCACTCAAAATAAGGGTAAGTTTGATTCATAATTGAATTAAAAGTTTCCTCTAATTCTTCATGCCCATTATAAAATGGTGATACTATACTAATAATTGGTTTTTCTTCATTTAAAACTTTTGTTCTTTTTATTAATTCTTTTCCTGGCCATTTTTTAAAATCCATATTATACCTCTTTTCATAACGCTTTATTCAATATCATCTTTTATTACTTCAACTTCTACTTGTTTATTGTGACGAAATTTATTAAGAATATTAAACAGTTTATCAACAAGTTTCCACCTTTTACTATTAACTATTTCATTTAATCTTAAACTTAAGTATTCTTGTTCTGTAGTAAGTTCTCTAATCTTAGCTTGTAAGTCTTTATTTTCATATAATCTTTTATAATTATTATAAACAAAATTAAATTTATTCTCTGTAATCTCTTTTAATGCTAATAGTCTTTCTTTAGGCTCTACAACTGATGTTTCTAGTGGAGAATTATACTTAATAATATCTGAATATTGTCCATCATAAACATAAGCTTCTTTAGAAAATTTTATTTTGTCTAAAAATGCTTTTCCTTTTTCAGTATTTATTATTAGTGAAGAAATGCCATTATTATCAAAGAGCTCTGGGTTAGTTACTTCTATTCCCCAACAATCCCCAACGATGATATCACTAATATTATCTTTTCCTTTATATTGGCATTTAAAGCAAGATTTTCTTAGTATTAAATTTTTTAAATATAAATACATTAGGGCATCATCTGTAAATTTCTTAACATATTTTTCAGAATTAATTTCGTATTCAATACTTGCTGTTTGCCAGCCATTTTCTTTGGAGCGAAACTTAAAATTAGTTACTTTACCATTTTTTTCTTGTTCTATTTCTTTTATATATTTTTCAAAAATTTTATCATTCATAACTCCATGACATATAACAGATACTGTTACTAAGTTTTCATAATCTTTTCCTAGAGAATTTTTAATAACTCCTATTTGACAAGGTGTACCTATAAACAATATTTCTTTTTTATTTTTTAAATCAGCTTCTAGCAAAGAAAAAATAGTAGTTACGTCACTTTGAAGATATTTAGAGCCTTTAATTCTTTCAAGTTGTTCTTCTTTATCAATTCTAATATGTCTAGCTTTATTTTCATACATTTCACAACCGTAAACTACACCATTATTTTGAATAGTTTTTTTAGCAAAAATATGGCATAGACCACCTGATGTTCCTTCTAGCTGTTCTTTTTTGTTTTTATTTTTACTAATATAGTACTCTTTTTCAAAATCTTCTATTTTTTGATGTTCATTAATAGGGCAACTCTTACGACACAAGTCGCAGTGAATACATTTTGTTAAATCGATCTTTGGATAGACAAAGCCATTTTCATCTTCTTTCATTTCAATAGCTTCTTTTGGACATTTTGCTTTACAAAGTCCGCAACCTATACATTTAGAGAAAGAACAAATTTTTGATTGTTCTTGTTCAGTTAATTTTTCTAAAACTTGATTAAATATATTTTTAGCTTTAGCATTATAAATAGGCATTTTTTCTTCTAAAATAGTTTTTATTTCTTGTTTATGCTCATTTATATAATCAAATTTTTGGCAAAGAGCATCATCTTTTACAAGACTTGCGGATATAACGTAATTATCATAAGTTCCAAAAATATCTTTAGCAATACCTTTGGATTTAACACTATAGCCAATAACAAGTGTTGGTACACATGTTGAATAAGCCGCAATGGAAGCATGTGTTCTAGCTCTAACAACTAATTCACTTTTAGAAATGATATATTTAAGTTCGTTACAATTATAATTTCCTTTTTCTAAAAAAAGGCGTTTTTCATTTTTAAATTTTTCTTTAAGTTTCGTTAAGCCATCTAAGTCATTACAATCATCGGTAGTTACGTGTGGTAGTAAGCAAATGGAATATTCCGTATCTTTAAGGATATGTTTTATTAATTTTATAACGCCAGCAAACTGACTTTCCGTTTTTATAGTTAAAGGACTTATATTTAAGATAATATATTTTTTATCTTTATACCATTTATTTAACTCAACTTTTTTCTTTTCTAAAGCAAAAGCTGGATCGACTGTTAAGATAAGTTTTTCTTCAGGAATAATTTTTTTTACAGCATTATAACTGATACTTTCACGCATAACTAAAACATCAAAGTTTGTTAAATCATTTATAAGCTCTAAGTCATTTATTTCTTCAAATAAGGAAGCTCCCCAAAGAATAGTTTTTTTATTATTCTGATGACTTTTCTTATCGAGTGAGTATAGCCAAGTACAGTAGTCATAACAATAATTATCACCACCAATAGAAATACAAATATCAGAAGATTCTATTTCTTTAACAACTTCTTTTTGATAAAGTAATTCAAACTTGTCATAATCAAACTCTTCTTTTTTATATTGTTCTTCTAATTTTTTATCATTTTCATCAAGCTCATCTGATTTTTTATAGTGCTTAATATACTTAACTTTTCCCGCATAAAAATTTTTATTTAAGTCATAATCAAATGTTGCAACGCTAACATCATATTTAGATTTGTCGATTTGTTTTAAAGTGGATTGAACTAAAGCTTCGACACCTCTATTTTTAAAAGTGCCAACCCCATAGAATAAAATTCTTTTTTTCATTTTCTCACCACCCTGTATCTTATATATAAATTATATCAAAACTTATATGTAAAATACAAACAAATAAGAAAATTTTTTTAAATATTTAATCTTTATTTGCTTTTAAGGCTTTTATTTCTTTTTTAGATAATGAAGTATATTTTGCAATTTTATTGATAGGAACTCCATCTGCTAATAATGATATAGCAAATTTTTGTTTAGCTTCATTTAGACCTTCATCTCGACCGATACTAATTCCTTCAACTCGTCCAATACTAATTCCTTCATTTAAACCTTCTTTACGTCCCAAATTTCTCTGAGTATTTCCCATAAACTGTATATCCTGCTCATATGTTACTAAACTTGCAAATCTTTCACTCTCATTTAATTTAATTACCTCAGTTTTATAAGCCATAATTACTTCATCTCCTTTATATTTTTCACTTAACTCTTCTAATTTTTCCTTATTCATATCTAACATTACTAAATATTTATACTTACTTTTAAATTCTTCATCTTCACTATACCACATGTCGCTTATTTTGTCCATATTAAATTCATATCCTTTGACATTTGTTAATCGCTCAATTTCTCCTGTTTCATTTTTGAATGTATATACTTCTTTAATATCATATTCCTTTTTACCTAGGCCATAACTTAAATCAATATGAATAAATTCATCATCCAAATTATAATCTTCACTTTTTAAGGTCTTTGTAGCTATCTGATGATAAAAAAAGGCATAATTTCTAAAAATGGTTTCTATAGTTGTTTCACCATTAACTTCTAAATGTACATACATATTGTCATTTACTAAAACAAATAAATCTACTATTTTTCTCCTTTCTCCTATATAAGTAATTTTAAGTTCAGTATTTAAAAATAGAAACTTATTAATCTTAATTTCTAAAATACTTGATAATAAAGCGATTAATAAATCCGGCTTGTCCTCATCGCAAAAAATTGTTTTAAAAACAATATCACGTTTAGCTGTGTAAAAATCATCTTTCTTTTTT
Source organism: uncultured Bacilli bacterium (assembly GCA_947624045.1). Classification (GTDB taxonomy): domain Bacteria; phylum Bacillota_I; class Bacilli_A; order RF39; family UBA660; genus CANRGD01. The sequence continues at coordinate 35,689 of CANQIL010000012.1, read as the reverse complement.
ATATAAATTCCCCCTATCATTAAAAGATAATTAACCCACGATTTATCCTCTCATATGTATTATTAGCGATGACTTTTAAAATTTGTTATTTTTTTATATTTTTTAAGCAAAAAAAATCAGTACTTCTTAAAAATACTGATGTAACTCTAATTATTTATTTTAATTTTGTTATAATTCTTCAACAAATGACTTTTCAAGTTTTTTAAATATTGCGAAGCCTATAACTAGAAGAACTAAACTTAATATTCCCCATATAAATAGACTAGTAAAATTAGGATTTTCATGATAATAAAGAATTGCCCGGTATGCTTCAACTAACTGAGCCATAGGATTTACTTTCATAGCCCATTGAAACTTTTGAGGTAACATACTAGCTTGATAAACTATTGGCGTTGCATAAAAACCTAAAGTTAAAAAGACACTTACAAAATGGTCAACATCGTGAACAAAAACGGTTATAGCACTTAAAACAAATGTAAAAGCTAATGTAATAATATATTGAATAAGGACGAGTAATGGGAAAAATATTAAATGAACTGAAAAACCTACGCCACTAAACAATATAAATAAAAACATAATAATACAAGTAATTAAAAAGTTAACTAATTGACTTGTCGTAATAGAAATAGGTATTATTTCTCTTGGAAAGTAAACTTTCTTTAAAATATTACCATTAGCTACAACACAACCTGTTCCTGATTGGATAGCAATCGTAAAAAAGTTCCAGGGAATTAAAGCAACTATCATAAAAATAGTATAGTTTTCAACATTGACTCTTAAAATATATGGAAAAACAAAAGCATATACCGCAAGCATTAATAAAGGATTTAAGAAAGTCCAAAGGATACCTAACCATGAGCCTTTATATTTTCCTCTTATTTCTTTCTTTATATTTGTTTTTAGTAATTCTCGGTAATTATATAACTCTTTAAAAACGTTCATCTTTTATCACCCACAAATTTCTAAATATTCTTTTAAAACATCGGAAACGTTGCCGTCTTTTCGTATTTCACCTTTATATAGCCAAACAGCTCGATTACAAAACTTTCTTACTTGGTCCATATTATGAGTAACAATAACGATAGTCTTGCCAGAATTTTTTAACTCTATTAATTTATTAAAACATTTATCTTGAAAATGTTGGTCGCCAACGGCAAGTATTTCATCTATCAAAAGAATTTCGGCTTGAACATTAATCGCAACAGAAAAAGCAAGACGCATATACATTCCTGATGAATAAGTTCTAACCGGATTATCAATGAAATCACCTAATTCAGAAAAAGCAATAATTTCATCAATTTTAGCATCAATTTCTTCTTTCGTTAAGCCAAAGATAGAGGCATTAAAATAAATGTTCTCTCTACCAGTAAAGTCATCATGAAACCCAGCTCCTAATTCAAGAAGCGATGTTAATTTGCCATTGGTTGTGATTTTGCCTTTATTTGGATAAATTATTTTAGTCATAAGTTTTAATAGTGTTGATTTACCACTACCATTTGTCCCAATTAAGGCAACGCTTTCACCTTTTTCAATAGTCAAATTTATATCTTTTAATACTTCTAAAATATCATTTTTAGCTTTATTCTTCTTTGAGAAAAAAAGGATTTTTTCTTTTAAAGTATGAGCTTTATCATAATATAGTTTAAACGTTTTAGAAACATGTGTTACTTTAATAGCTATATTTTTCTCCATAGTTTACCTCTTTTCCTTTATAATTATACATAATTTTTTTATATTTGGCTAGTTTTCATTATATTTTTCTCAACAAAATAATTCTAAGCCATTTTTATTTTTTCTTCTTTTTTAAAAATTTTTTTCCACATTTTCATTATTGCTTCGTGAAAAAAATTATAAACTTTTTCAAATATAAAAGATAACAAATATGTTAATATACAAGTTAAAATATAAGTAATAACGAATGAAAATAAACATTTTATTAAACGGTCATTTGCAACATATTTAGCTATTTGCTTTTGAATAAATGACATAACTAATACATGAAACATATAAATATAGAATATAAGTTTATTATTATTTACAAATAATTTCTCTAATTTAGGTAAAAAATGCATTTTCTGATAATAGTATTTAAAAATGACAAAAACAGCTAAGCCAGGAAAAAATAAAAATATAGAAGTTGGCGCTAACATAGCATCATTATGTGAATTATAATTTATAAGTATAATATCTGAAATTGATATTAATAAAGTAGAAACAATCCCTAACGCAATAATTATAAATCTTATCTTTTTATTTACATCAGTATTATAAATATAATAGCCTAAGAATAGATAGTTAATATACATTAAAAGGTTTGGTATACCAAAAGCACTTAAGGAAAAATTTGCAAATCTTACAGTAAAATTATTATTAGTAGTTATAAAATTACCAAAAATAAAAATTAAAATAATTAGTGTTAGTAATTCTTTTTTACTTATATTTTGCACTAAGACTTTCAAATATGGGATAAATAAATATATTATAATTATGTTATACATAAACCAAAAATGATATTTAATACCATTTGTGAAAAACTTCTCAAAAAAATCATAAAGAGAAAAAGTTAGCGTTTTAAAATAAAAACAATCAACTAAATAATAAATGATACTAATAATAAAAAAGGGTATTAATAATTTGGGAATATTTTTCTTAATAAAACTTTTATAATTTATTTTTTCTTTTCTACTCAAATAGAAAGCTCCTGTTAGCATAAAAAAAATAGGAACAGCTGACCTTAAAAAAGAATCACAAAAAGTTAATAAAAAGTAATAAGTCTTATTCGTATTAACGAAAGTATCGCGAATAAGACTAAAACAATGTAGACCTATAACCATTATCATAGCAATAAATCTTAAGGCATCACAATATTTAACTCTTTCTTTCATTAGCTTCTACTCCTAAAATTTATTTTAGTTCATATACTCCATTAATTTTTTAGTTATGGCAATATATCCTAGTGTACTAGGGTGCAAGCCATCTTTAGTATATTCTTCTTTAAAGTTACCATCATCATCTTGTAAAACACTATACATATCTATATAAGTAACATCATTTTTTTTGCAATAATCTTTTAATCTAGAATTAACTTCTTCTATTTCTTCATTATATCTTTCTTCAGCAGCATGATTTTTTATTTCTCTATTAACGGGATAAATAGATTGTAGATAAATTTTAGTATTAGGTCTATTTTCCTTGATTTGTTCAACAATTTTTTCTATATTATCAGCAACTTCTTGTTCGTCATCATCTTCATACTTTAAATCATTAGTTCCAATTAAAATAAAAACTTTGCTTGGGTTATATTGATAAACCATTTCTTCCATTCTATCTAGTATATCATGAGTTTCATAACCAGCTCTACCACTATTAACAATAGGAATACTACTATCATACATTTCATCAATTGGATACCAATCAAAAATTGAATCACCTAAAAAAACAAAGTTATCATTTTTCTTAACAGTTGCTTCCCATGGCTTTATACTTTCTTCAGTAGTTACTTCTTCAGTTTTTTCAATGGCACAAGCATTAGAACAAACATTTTTATTAATGTTATATAAACAAACAATATTGGTTATTAATAAGGCACAAATTAAAACGTAATACTTCTTCATTTTTTCACTTCCATAGATATTATACTAATTACTTTTTAATTTGACAAGATTCGACAATAAAAATAATTTTTAATTACTGTAAACTTTTTTCTTTAACGTTAAAAAAATATTTATAATGAATTTTCTTATTAATTCAATAACTACACAAAATAGCATTATCCCTATAGCCCAAATAGGAATATATAATAATATTAATTTATTAGTAATAATATTTTTAGTATAAATATGAAGCCACTTATAAATATGAAGTCTTATAAAATTATTTTCCGTAATGACATAAACAGCAAATATAGCTGAACTTACTTTGTTAATAAGCTTTGATTTAAAAGTAAATGTTTCAAAAAGTAAAAAATAGGAAATACTTTGAATTAAGAGAATAGGATTTTGATAATAACTCATATTTTCAGTAATAAAATTAGTTACGTATGCTAAAAAATTGTTAGTAGTGTTGTTTCTAATATTTAAACAAAATTCATTTAATAAAAAGTTAAACGTACCCATGAAAAAGAAGATAGCTAAAAATATAAAAAACTTTTTCTTAGCTGAAAATTTACTAAAATGATAATTTTCGGCAATTGGATATTTATGAAGATAGGCACCAACTATATACAAAAAGACAAAATGAATTAAACCAAAACCAGTATTAGCAAAAGTTGCTTGTCCACTCATAGTAGCAACAAGTGAAAACATTACAATTAATAAAATAATTAAATTTCGATGAGCTTTTTGAGTCAAATTTTTAATAAGAATATTGATGTATGGACTTAATATGTATAAAGCTAAATATGTCTTAACAAACCAAAGATTATCAAAATCTAAAGGAGAAAATATTTTTACTATTTCTAAAGTTGTGTATTTTTCATAAAAGAAAAAGTAAGCTATGGCACCTATTACTATTTTATAAAACCATACCATTAAGAACATAGAAATTATTTTTTTAGCTCTAAGCTTCTTATCATACTGAAAATAGCCTGATACTAAAATAAATGAATTTACATGAACCATGCATATAATGGAAATAAATCTTAATATTATCTGAAGACAACCACTAGTGTGCGCAATTAAACTACCACCTGTGCCAAGTAATATATGATAAACTACAATAAAAAACATAGAAATTATTCTCATCAATTCAAAATTAGATTCTCTAACTTTTACCATTGAACTCACCTTACCCTCTTATACTCATTTTACCTTAATAAATTTTTATTGTCTAGAAAAAAAGAAAAAAAACAGACTATTTTGCCTGTTATGATTTTTAAAAAATTTTAATATGTAAACAAATAAGCATCTTTAGTTAAGGAGTCATCATCAGTTAAAATATAATTATTAATATCCCAATCATCTAGATTATATAAAACACCTTGAGCTCCATGATGGCTTAATTTTATTTTTACATTTTTATGACTTGATGCATAATTTTGAAATAATTCTTTATGATAATTTACATAAGTACGGCTATCTTTCATCTCGTTTAATTGCACTATAGAAATTAATAAAGCATTTACTATAAAGAGAATAATCGTAAAATAGCATAAAATATTTACAATCTTTTTGTTATCTTTTTGAAAAAAGTAAATCAACACATAAATTGGTAATAAGAACACATAAGGAATATATCTTGCCCAATAACTTCCATCTAAGAAAATAACTAAACCAAAAGTTACCGCTACAACTAGAATATATGGTATTAATTTTTCTTTATCTTTATTCTTTATTAACTGAATAATTATAAAAATAGTCCCAATTAAAGTTAAGATAAAGATTCCACTAAACAAAGGCCCAAAGCCTCCCATTCTAATATCGGGAATAGAATAATTTTTTATTTCTTCTTTTGATATAGTTAATGGAATTTTTATGTCTGGGTCATTTACTTCTTTTGAATAACTAGCTGAAACATTTTCACCTTTAGCAAATATACTAGTCAAAAAAATTCTTAATGAACTATATTCTTGCATAGATTTAGGCATTTCCATCATTACTAAATTAGGAACATGATTCTTACCATATAAAGGATATAATGGATGTCCATGGTCAAGGAAATTTTTAGTATAAGTACTACTACCAACAATTAATATTGAAATAACAACTACAACTACATAATAGATTGTTTCTTTAATAAGAAAATTTTTAAAGTGTTTTTTATCTTGAAAATAGTTTTTAATATGTCTATATAAATAAAGTATTAAGCAAAATATAGCACTATAAGCAAGACCTGTGAATTTAGCATTAATACACCAAATAAGACTCATTCCTAAAATAAGATAATTATCAAAATAAGTCTTTTTGTTAAATGGTAAAAGACAAAGTAAAATTATCATAAATAAACTTATAGTTAGTACTCCATCTAAATAAAAATTAGATAATTGAACTATAGTTATAGGATTAAAAGCTAAAACTATGGCTAAGAAAAGACTTTTTAATGTTTTGATTTTCATTTGCTTAAAAATATTAAAAAGTAGAAAGAAGCCTATAAACATAAATAATATATTGAAAACTTTTCCTCTTTCTATTTTACCAGTTGCGGCATAAACAACTGCTCCAAAAGTTTCTGTACCTCTAGCATAATGGTCAACCCAATTAATATTTACATTATCTTCATAAATATCAAAAGGATTTCCTTTATCTTTATTAAAATCCCCTACACTTTCATATACTGGATTCCAACCATTTTTCATAGCACCTACTGCTAATTTATGATAGGTATTGCCATCAGAAGTTGAGTCATATGTCATACCTACTCCATAAGTAAAAAGTAAAAATATTAATACTGATATAATTACAGTTAAAAAGCTTCGTTTTTCTCTTTTTCTTAAGAAAAAGTAAATTATAAATGAAACAATAAAGCTTAATAATAAATGTAGACTAGTTATACTTACTTTGCATATAAATAATACATTAGTAAGAACTAAAGTTGTTGAGATGAAGATAAATAGATATAAAGCCACTTGATAAAAAAAGCTCATAAAATTATCTATTTTTGTTAAAATATTATTATTCATATTATCCTACTTTCTTTCTAAGTTTTCGCTAATTATAAATCTAGGTCGAGCTTTAGATTCACTATATATTTTACCAACATATTCGCCAATAATACCTATACTTATCATTTGAAGACTACCTATAAACCAAATTGATATAGATAAGAATGTCCAACCATCTACTGTATTACCAGTTAATTTTCGAACTAAAGAATAAATCATAATACCAAAGCTTACTAATAATATTAAAAAGCCTAAAGTACAAATAAATCTTAGTGGTTTTACACTAAAAGATGTAATTCCATCCCAAGCAAAATTAAGCATTTTCTTTAATGGATATTTTGACTCTCCAGCAAACCTTTCATTTCTTTCATAATAAACAACATCTGATTTAAAACCAACTAAAGGGAACATTCCGCGTAAAAATAAGTTTACTTCCTTAAAATTAGCAAATTCATCTAAAACTCTTTTAGAAGTTAAACGATAATCGGCATGATTATAAACACAATCAACTCCTAAAACTTTCATAAACTTATAAAATCCCTCAGCTGTTACTCTTTTAAAGAAAGTATCTTTTTTTCTTGCACTTCTAACACCGTAGACAATATCATTACCCTCTTTATACTTTTTTAGCATTTCATCCATAGCATTAATATCATCTTGTAAATCAGCATCCATACTAATAACAACATCAGCATATTCCTTAGCCGTCATTAAACCACCTAGTAAAGCATTTTGATGGCCTCTATTTCTTGATAGAGATATTCCTGTAAATAATTTTTCTTTCTTATTAATATTTTTAATAATTTCCCAAGTCTTATCTTTACTTCCATCATTTACATACATAACTTTACTTTTAGAAGATATAACTTTTTTATTAATTAAATCCTCCATTTTTAATTTTAATTGCTTAGTTGTTTCTTCTAAAACTTCTTCTTCATTGTAGCATGGAACAACTACATATAATACTGCTTCTTTCATCATTTTTACCTCTAATACCAATATTAATAATTTCGATTAGTCCTTTCTATCAATTTTTTTATATTTTAAATTTATTTTGAGTTCTTTATTTAATTCTATCAAAAAGATAATATTTATTTCAATAAATTTACTAAAACTTTACTCTTTTACTTTTACAAAGTTTTTATTAAATATTTTAGTAACAGGCTCATTTAACCAACTATCGGCATCAGTACTATAATCAGTATAAAAAATTGGATAAGGATAATTAGATAATTTTTCAAAAGTAACATCTTTTATCTTTTCATCATTTAAAATACTAATACGTTTTTTATATTCTTCACTATAAGTTTTAGCTTCACCATTTCTTAAAATACGATAAGTATTATAACTTGTCATACTATATTTATTAGTTATTAGTATGGTAGATATGACTGCGACTAAAGAAAGACCAATTACGAAGCTATAATTTTTAACTATAGAAATAGTATTTTCTAAGGCATTAGTAGTAAAGACTTTCCTTTCAATTAACTTTCTTCTAAAAAAGCCTATCAAATAATACATTATGAAAAACATAAAAAGAAGATAACTTATGTACATAATATTCCAAAGACGACCTTCTCCTATATTAGAAGTTGCATATAAAGTTGGCGTAAATTCAGCAGAAAATATACAGTATATTAAAAGGATTACTAAAAGTGGATATTTAAAAGTAAATTTATTTTCTTTATATGTAGGAATTAATAAAATTATAAGTAAAAATAAAACTATAAAGTTTAATGGAGTAAACCACTCATATGCTTTTTTTAGACCAAAACCAAATGACATTATAATAGCTCTAATGGCACTCATGCTTTCTACACCACGTGCTCTTACAGCATTGCCTGGAGCAATAATACTTATAGCAAAACCAATTATTGCTAAGGCTAATACAAATAAAAGACTTTTATCTTTTTTGATGAAAAATAAATAAAGATTTAAAAGAACTAGTATTATTACTTGTTGTAGAGCTGTTATGTAATTGCCACCACTTATAAAAAAAGCTAAAAAAGATAAGATGAAATAATTAAGTTTAGTTTTTTTATTCAAAAAATATCTTTTTATAAGTATAGCTATTTCTACTAGTTCTAAAGAACAAAATATCATGTAGTAAGAAGCTCCATTCCACCAAAACAATCCTTGTGTTTTATCAGGTAAAGTTTGCAGAATTAGAAGAAAAAATCCTAAAGTAAGAAACCATAAATTTATACTCTTAGACTTAATTAGTTTAATTACTTGTTTAAATAAACAATAAAGTCCAATAAATAAAAGCGTTATGATAATAATTGGAGTTAAGAAATAACATTTAAGATTAGAACCTCCAAAAACGCTAGGATTTAAAGAAAATAAAGTAACGGCACTAAATGTTCCTTGCCAACCATAATAAGACTTATGAATTTGCCTGCCAACTCCTTTTAAAAGAGCAAATATTCCTTTATTATTTAAAACATTAATCGTAAAAGTTCCATAAGAAAAATCATCAGCTGATGGGTAAGAATAAAGAGAAGCCCATATAATTGGAACAAGAAGAAAAATTGTTAGTAATATAAGAAATATTAAAACTTTATTTTTAGTAAAAATATTATTCATCTTTTTTAGCATAATTTATACCTCCTTTAAACTTAGCTTATATAAAAGCGACAATAAATTTTAGTTAATAATTTATTTTTTTCAATTATTCTTTTAAAAAAGCTTCTGTCTTTATAATACTTATTGTTTTTATAATCAGGAACTTCTTTTTGTAGATAGTTAAAGGCTTCATCAATAAAGTGCATTCCTATTTTTTTATCTTTTTGCATGCGTTGTTGAATAGTATAATTAGTTACTATGCGCACTGTAAGCATGTCAATTTTTTCTTTTAAATAAGTCTTTGTAGCGCAATACTTTCTAATTATATCGATAATTTTTAAAATATCAAAACATCTTTCATCTCTAATAGTTGTTTCACTGTTATCATGAATTACATAGTAATATAAAAAATCATTTACTTTACCTATTTTTTTAGCACTGCACAAGGCTTCTACTACAAAAGGAGCATCTTCATACTTTAAATTTTCTACAAATTTTATGTTATTAGAAATAATCATTTTTCTATTGTATAGTTTTCCACAAGGGCCTAAATTCTCTGTTAAAATATCTGGATTTTCCTTTAATGAGGAACTTATAAAATTAGCGGTCTTAACTTCTTCAGTATTTCCATTTTGATATTTTTTACAAAGGTCACTTATGACAATATCTAAATTTTCATTTATTGCCTTTTGATAAAGTTTTTCACAAGCTTCAGGGGCTAAATAATCATCACTATCTACAAACAATAAATAATCACCCATTGCTTTTTCAATACCAAAATTTCTTGTTTTGCCAATACCTTGATTTTTATTTTTAAAATATTTTATCCTTTCATCATTAAACCTTTTAATTATTTTTTCAGTATCATCAGTAGAGCCATCATTAATAACGATAATTTCAATTTCCTTTTTACTTTGATTAATTATAGACTCAAGACATTTTTTAATTGTTTTTTCACAATTATAAGCTGGTATTATAATACTAATATTAAATAATTTTTTTTGTTTCATAGCTTTTCACCTTTAAAAAGAGGTTCTTGATCTTGGTCTGTTTCCCTAATAATATATATTGGTCGTTTTTTTACTTCTAAATATGTTTTTGATAAGTACATGCCCATAATTCCAAAAAAGAATAATTGTACTCCGCTTGTAAAAATTATTATACAAGCAAGTGAAGGCCAACCACCTACAGGATCACCATATATTAATGTTTTAAAAATTATGAATAAAATAGCAACGAAAGCAACAAAGCAAAAAATTAATCCAACTAAGGCTGCAGCAACTAAAGGTGTTGTGGAAAAAGCTAAAATTCCTTCTAAAGCATACTTAAATAATTTGAAAAAATTGAATTTTGATTTTCCTGCTACCCTATCATTTGTTTCATACTCTATCCATTTTGTTTTAAAACCTACAAAACTAAAAATGCCTTTAGAATAGCGATTATATTCATCCATATCTAAAATAGCATTAACCATTTTTCTTTTCATCAAGCGAAAATCTCTTGCACCTGAAACTTGTTTGGTAGAAGATATTTTTTTGATTAACAAGTACCAACATTTCGTAAAAAATTTTCTTAATAATGAATAATCTTTGTGATTTTTAGTATATAAAGCCGCACAATCATAACCATCTTCTGTGATATACTTATACATTTCTTTAATCATACTTGGTGAATCTTGCATATCAGCATCCATTATCGCAACATAATCACCTGTAGCATTTTCAAGACCAGCATACATACCTGCTTCTTTACCAAAATTTCTTGAAAAAGAAATAAATCTAACACGTTTATCTTTTCTAGCATAGTCTTTCAAATATTCTAAAGTTTTATCCTTGCTACCATCATCAATAAAAAGAAACTCAAAATCAACATAATTCATTTCATCAGCAATTTTACCTATTTCTTTATAAAATATTGGTAGTGATTCTTCCTCGTTATAGCACGGTACTATGATAGATATTTTTTCTTTTACTTTTTTCACCGAAAGCACCTCTTTCACTCTATATAATATTTTAACTTAAATTATTTTTTTAGTCTATAAAAGCTTAGTTATTTTACTAATTTATGATATATTTTGGGACTAACTTTTAAAATTCTAAACTTTACTTTTCTTGAGAAAGTATCCGTCAAAATATTATCATAGACCTTATCTTTTTTTAATTTTCTTTTATATTCTTTATAATCTTTTCCCTTTAATTCACAAATTTTTAAGATTGCTGAATTAGCTATAAAGCTTTTAAATATTTTAGAATCTATCTTTGTTTTATCAATTTCTTCAATTAAAAATAAATAGTGGGAATATAAGTCTTTTACTTTCTTTTTAGTTTTTTCATAATCAGTAATATTCATTATACTACCTGTTCTTTGATAGTAATCATAACCAACATATGAAATAGATTTTACTCTATTTGCTTTCATTATGACTAAGGGAATTAAGCCAAAGTCTTCATGAAATGTTTTTTCTTTAAATTTAAAATTCTCTTCTGAAAAGTAGCTTCTTTTATAAGAATAACACCAAGCTGTTTCCACAAAGTGATATTTAGTAATTAAAGAAAACGCATCTTTTCCACTTTTAGTAGTAAAAGGTTTTTCTTCGTACTTTATAACATTATAGTTATTATCAACAGTTTGTATCTGAAATCTTACTACATCGGGCGAATCTTTAAGATTCTTCGCTAATTCTTTTAATAAGTCTTTTTCCCAATAATCATCACTATCTAAAAATAGTAAGTATTCACCCTTAGCTTCTTTTATTCCTCTGTTTCTAGCAGCAGATAAGCCTTGATTTTTTTGAGAAATTATTTTGTAAGGATATTTTTTCGCAATATCTATGCTTTTATCTGTTGAGCCATCGTTAATTATTATAACTTCATAGTCTTTATATGTTTGCTCTGAAACACTTTTTAAGCATCTATCTATATAATTTTCAACATTATAAACAGGAATGATTATACTAAATTTAACCATCTTACACCTCATCAAATATTTTTTCTAATTTCTTAATACGAAGATTTTGTATTTTATCAATATCAATATCTTTAAATTTTTTATTGCCTTTTAGTATTTTCTTAACTTCTTTAATCATAACTTTTTCATCTTTAGAAATAATATGGGCATAGTCTTTGCCAAAATTTATATTATCATCACTTACATCTATTGTTGTTATATATACTTTTTTAAGGGCAATAGCTTCTAAGTAAACAACAGGGAAACCCTCATATTCAGAGGTAAGTAATAAATAGTCAGCTTCTTTCATATAGGGATATGGATTTGATTTAGGTCCTAAGAAAAGTATTTTGTCTGTCAAGCCTAATTCTTTAACCATATCTTGATACATATTTTCATCTGGACCAGAGCCTACTATCCACAATTCGCAATCTATTTCTTTCATTAAATTAATAGCTCTTGATAATCTTTTTTGTCCCTCATCTAGTCTACCAACAAATAATAATAATTTTTTATCTTTAGGATGCTGTATTGTTATTTTTTCTAGACTACTTTCTTGGATTTTTTTCGTATCAATAAAATTATTAAATACTTCTACTTTTTCTTTTAAGTTAGGATAAAACTTTATAAAAGAGTTAGCTGATTCATTAGATACAAAAATTATGTGTTTAAATTTTTCTACTTGTCTACTATCAAAAAATTCTCTAAATTCTTCTTCTTTATAAATATCGCCATAATTATTATGAACATATAAACAGGTATTACTTGAAGCTATTTTTACTAATTTATTTGAGCTATAACTATATGTTGTGTAGCAGCAACTAAAATCATAATTTTGGTAATTATATATAGAAAAGAATATTTTTCTCAAATAATTAATGGCTTTTCTTAATAAAACAAAATTATTAGTACTTACCCTTACTTCTCTTAAAATAACATTTTCATTTAAGTCTTTTAAAAATCTACCTTTCTTTTCTTCTAAGACTAAAGTTACATTATATTTATCATAATTAATATTATCAAGTAAAATTACTTGGGCTTTTTCTATTCCACCGATATCTAAGTTGACATCCGCAAATAATAGCTCTTTTTTCTTATGTTTATTTAAAGAGATAATTATTAAACTTGCAAGTAAACTAACTGATGGGCCTGTCATTATATGTCCTGTAAAAAAGCTTAAGAAGATAATTAAGGAAAAACTAACATACATCATATAGCTTTGGTAATTTAGACTTAGAGAATTTTTTAAAACTTTTATTATTACATAAAGAACAATTCCAAAGTATATTAAAAAGCCTGATAAACCATTTGAATATAAAATATCAAAATAATCCATTTCTATCATTTTCATTCTTTTTTGTTTTTGGTAATATCCTATACCAAATATTTTTTGATAGATTGGTGCTTTTTCATATATTTTTTGTTTTCTTGCTAAGAAAGTTAGACGCTCACTAAAGATAAAATGGTCTACTAATTTTTCATCTTCAAATACTTCTGTAATACTATCTAATTCTAAAAAGTCTAGATGTGTTTTGATATTCTTATAAAAATTTGTTTTAGGTAAAATGATAACCATACTTAGTGAAGCTATAGATAAAAGTATTAAAGATATGACTATTATTTTATAAGTTTTTTCTTTGAAACTTTTTATCCATAGATAAATAAGGGATAATGCTAAAGTGATGATTAAAGCTAGTAGAGGTGTTTTAGTACCTACCATTAAAATAACGGCTAGATAAATAAAAATAGTTAATAGTGAAAAAATATTTTTCTTTTCAACTAATATAATAAACATAAATGGTGTTAGTAGAGAAATTATGCCACTTATTTCATTAGCTGAATTGTAAAAGCCTAGTGTTCCCGCTTTTGTTATTTCATAAGTTTTATAACCGGTATGAAAAATTAAGGGAATGAATATACAAATTAGATAGAGAAAAAGGGTTGCAAAAAAGGTCATTCTACTAATTTTTATCTCATCTTTAATAGAATATAGAGAAATAAGAATTATTGGAAAGTAGAATATTTTAACTAATTCTTGAATTTCTTTCATAATGTTTGTCGGATAAATAATTTTTCCTAGTAAGAAAAAGGCACAATATAAACCAATTAACAAGTATGGTATTAGGTTTTTTTTCTTCTTATAAACAAATAATGTTATGTATACTAAGGAAAGCATAAATAATACTTTCAAAACAATACCTACTGTTAGGCTACTATTTAATAGATGAATATTAAGACCTGTTATTAAATCTAAAAATGGTTGAAAAAGTAAAAAACTAGCTAAATAAATATTTATATTTTTTCTTATATTCTTCATACCTATACCCTCTTTTCTAAATGTTTTTATTTATTAAATTATATCATATAGAAAGATTAATAGTAAATGAAAGATACGTTTTTTGAAAATTTGTATTTTTTAGTATTCTATTGTATACTGTTTTTAGGGAACATTTAGTACCTAGAGTGTCTGCCAAATCCTTTAAAGGAGGAGGTTTGATATAAATGGCAAAAAGAATTTTTATTATAAAAGTTTTTAGATACATTTGTATCATTTTATTACTAATAATCTTATTGATTATTGCAATAAAAAAATGACACTAGGTTCGGTTGAATAGTGTCATCGAAACAATTTCATGGCAGACATTCTTCCCAACTAAATGCTCCCATTTTATTTTATGCAAGTTGCCTTATAGCTTTTATTTGGCAGACATTCATCCTCACTGAATGTTCCCATTTTATTTTATGCAAGTTGTCTTGCTATATACATAGTACCATATTTCAAACTTATATTCAAGAAAAAAATTGCTATTTCTTTTTTCTTTACGTATTTTTTACAGATTTGCATTTTTTAGTATTCTATTGTATACTATTTTCAGGGAATGCATGTAGTGAAAATTAATCAAATTTATCAAAGAAAAGAAGTTAATATAAAACTGACTAAAAATTTTTATAAGAACCACATAATTTATAAAATAATAAATTATTGCATAGCTTGATATCATTCATAAATGTCAAATTATAATATCCATAGGAGGTGGTAAATATGAACAATACTTTAACAATTTTTGATGTAGCTAATTTTTTTCTTAAAATTGTTGATAGAGATTTGGGAAGTACAATTACTCCCTTGAAATTACAAAAAATATTATATTATGCACAAGGTTATCACTTAGCGTATTACGATAAAGAATTATTTTCTGAAGATTTTCAAGCTTGGACACATGGACCAGCAAATGAAGAAATATACGAAAAATATAAAGATTATTGGTTATGTTCTATACCAAGTCCCACTGAAGAAATTCCTGAAATA
The DNA here is from genome assembly GCA_947624045.1 of uncultured Bacilli bacterium. GTDB lineage: Bacteria > Bacillota_I > Bacilli_A > RF39 > UBA660 > CANRGD01. The sequence goes on along the minus strand of CANQIL010000012.1, from coordinate 20,270 downwards.
GAAGATTCACTATGTAATTTTTTGAGTGATATTTGGGAAACTTTCGGAATTTATGATGGTAAGTTTTTAGAAGAACAAACTCACAAAGAAAAGCCATGGATTGATGCAAGAAAAGGATATGCGCCTGAGGCAAAATGCCAAGTTATTATAACAAAAGATAGTATGAAGGAATTTTTCAAATCAGTAATAAATGAAGTATGAATTTGGAAATATAAAAGAATTTAATTATAAATTAAATTGTGAAAATAACGATGATAAAACAGGATTATTGAAATTTTCTCAATGCGATGAAAAATATCCTCTTCATGAATTGCAAAAAGAAGAATTAAAGGCTTTCATATCTTTTGCAAAAATATTTGAAAGTCTACCTTGGAGAACTATAAAAACATATAATGGCTTAAAATTTGAAATTATTCCTCAAATAAAAAAGCCCAATGAAATAAAAAAGATATTACGCTAAGTTCATTAAGAATCTCTGACAAATTTAGAATAATTGGCTATAGACAAGAACAATTTTTTTATATAGTTTGGTTCGATAGAAATCATTTAGCATATAAAGGATAGATTATAAGATTTATCCTTTTATTTTTGTTTTAGAAAAAAGGAACACTATGTGTTCCGTTCAATAGTGTCAATAATAGAAAATATTTATGGCAGACATTCACCAATAATGAATATTTTCTAAGCAAGTTTCCTTGCTAAATATATGGTACTATATTTTAAACTATTTTTCAAGTAAAACTTTAATATATTTTTCACTTTACACATTCTTTATAAATACGAGTAATATCAATTAAACTAATTCAGACTTTATTTACACATAAATAGACATTTTTTGACACAATACTTCTTGTAGTTATTTATATTTTTCTTTATCTATTATATAATATTTAATAATAGAGGTGGTTAACTTGGCAAAAAAGAAAAATGAGTCTACAGAAGTAACTAGACAAACTGAATATCGTAGTAAAAAGAATAGTAATACTAAAAAAAATAATACAAAAAAAACTACTACGGAAAAAACTTTAACTAAAAAAGAATTAACAGAAGATAAAACTTTATCAACAGATTTTGTGGAAAAAGATTTGATGTCTAAGAATAAAATTAATAATGATAAGACTGATTTAGTGACATCAACTAGAAAGGATGAATTTAAAATGGAAAATAAAAATGGACGTGTCTTTGTAAATTTCTTTTTATGTTTCGTTCTTTTAATAGGTTTAGGCTTTTTCTTACTTACTCTATATATAGATAGAAACGATATAAATATTTTTAATATTATTAGTTCCCTACTCTTAATGTTATTTACAATTTGTTTTGTACCTATAGGTTTAAAGAGCAAAAATAAAGTTTTATTGTTTATATGTGCCCTTTTGCTAGGAAGCTATTTTGGTTTTGGAATATATTCAAGCTTGTCATCTACGCCAACTGTCGCAACATATTCTAGTGGAATGAAAGATTTTACTAATAAAAATTTAACTGATGTTGTTAAGTGGGCTGAAAAAAATAATATATCATTAAAACAAGAATATGAATTTAGTGATATGGTTGGAGAATATGAGATAATAAATCAAGATATAAAAGCAGGCACAAACTTAAAAAAAGTTAAAGAACTAACTGTTGTTGTGAGTGAAGGACCTAACCCTTATAAAGAAATAATCATTCCTAATATGGTATCTTGGGATTGTGATAGAGTTATTGAATTTGTTGAAAAAAATTATTTATCAAATGTTGATGTTGAATTTGTTGAATCTGATAAAGCCGTTGATACCGTAATAGAACAAAGTAAAGCTGGTAATATAAAAAGAGATGAAGAATTAAAACTTACTTTCTCTTATGGAGAAGAATTAGGTTATGATGAAGTTAAGTTAATAGACTTTACAGAAAAGACAGAATTTGAAGTAATGTTTTATATGAAACAACATCATCTAAATTATGAATTTGCAAGAGAATTTTCTAATAAAATTAAAAGAAATTTAGCTATGGAACAAGATAAAAAGCCAGGTACGCTTGTAAAGGTAGATGATGAAAAAGTTAAAGTTACTTTTAGTAAAGGAAAAGAAATTAAAGTACCTAATCTTTTAAATATGTCTATGAGTGAGATAACAGAATGGGTAATTGAGAATAGATTAAAATTAGAGTTTAGTGATAAATATGATGAAAAAGTAAAAGCTAATAAAGTAATAAGTGCTAGTCATAAAGAAAATGATAAAGTAGAACAAGGAGATACAATAAAAGTAGTTATTTCTAAAGGTAGCTTAAAGATGCCTAAGTTCTCTTCCTATGAGGACTTTAGAGAATGGGCTGATAAGTATGAAATAAAATATGAAGAGAAGCATGAATTTAATAGTGATGTAAAAGCTGGTGAGGTTATAAGTTATTCTTATAAGACAGGTGATGTTATAAAAAATGATGATGTTATCATAGTAACTATTTCTGATGGAGAGGCTGTTAAAGTTCCAGCTTTAGATGGTCTTACTAAGAGTCAAGTAGAAAGTAAGCTTAGTAAGCTTGGCTTAAAATATTCTTTCGTATATAAATATAGTAATAGTGTTAAAGAAAACTTAGTTATTAGTCAGTCAATTAGTGCTGGTAGTGAAATATCAGCTAATACAACAATTACTGTTACAATAAGTAAAGGTAAAAATAATGAAAGTGAACCTGACAATAAAAAAACTACTTCTTCTAATGGTAGTTCTTCTAACAATACAAATGCAAATACAGAGCAAAATTGTAAGGAGGAAATAATTCCTGGAGAAAAATTAAGGAAAATGAACGATATCTTTAGAAACAATAACAGCTTTGATGAAGTAAAAAATGCTTTAATTAGTTACTTTAACAGTTTAAATGTAAAAGTATCTGTTGTAAAAGTTACAGGTGATGAAGCTGGTAATGCTTCTAGTGGTAGTTATATTGGTGGCCTTAAGCCAAGTGATGAAGTAAAAAGTTGTAACTCAACACCATATGTAATTAAAGTGGCAGGATAAAAAAATAAAACAGGATTTTTGAATTTCCTGTTTTATTATGCTGCTTTTTCTTCAGCAGCTTTTGCTTCATCTACGTCTTTTTTCTTTTTGATTGGGACGATTTTTAAAGTATAGCCGATTGGCTCTAAAATTTCTATCAATGAATTAATTTGTGGTGAATTTAATCTATTTTCGATTTTTGTAATTTTTTCTCTTATAACGCCTGACATATCAGCTAATTTTTGTTGAGATAATTTTTTTTCTTTTCTAATTCTAATGAAATCACAAATTAAATCATATTCTAGGTCTTGTAGTATCTTTGCTTTTTCCATAGGATACTTATCTTTTTTCATACATTTTCACCTCTTTGCCATATATTGTAACATATTTTTTTCTTAGTTAAAAGGGAAATATTTTATCCAATTTACTATAAAATAAAGAAAAAAATGATATTTACTACCACTTTTTTGATTTTAGACAAACATATAACTGGGTTTTTCATAATGATTAGAGTTATCTTTTTCCTCTTTATATTTGTCTACTAAAACAACTTGATTTGTTTCTAAGCTTTTCTTAACATCAATAATTCTTTGATTTCTAGAGCCTTTAAAATATAAATCATAGCTTTTTTCTTCTAGAATAAACTTTCCATCAACCAAAACATCTACGTTTTCTAGTAACTTATGGTGACTTGCATTAGCAAGCATTTTTTCATAAGTATAACCCGTATAGCACCAAACGTTTAGACCCATTTCATGAGCAGCTTTGGCAATTTCCGTACAAGCTTCACTTTGGCAAACAGGGTCGCCTCCTGATAAAGTTATACCATCTTGATTTTCTATTGTTTTTAATTCAGCTATAACTTCATCAACATCTACTAAGGCACCAGCATTAAAATCGTGGGTACCAGGGTTATGACAACCCGGACAATTATGAGGACAACCTTGAGTCCACACAACTGTCCTTATGCCTTCACCATCAACAATTGAATCTGGTTGTAAAGAAGCAGCTAGTCTAATTTTCATTGCATTTATCTTCTTTTTTTAAATCATTTAAGCCGCTATGCTTTACACGGTCTCTTTCTTCAGCTCTTTTACCATTGTTAAATCTAGAAACATCTCCTGCAAGATATCCTGTAACTCTTCTTATTCTTTCGAATCCTTGTCCTTCTCCTACTATTTTTTCCATAAATTATTTCCTCTCTTTCTTTTTTTCTTTTTATTTATAATTAACTATTCACAACATTTTGTATCAATAGAAGATACTCTTTCAATTGGAACTCCTTCGAATTCCTTACGTCCACAACCTGGACAAACATCATTAATAACTCCTACATAACCACAAACTGGGTCACGGTCAACAGGGTGATTTACTGCTCCATAGCCTATACCAGCATCTTTCATAGTATGAATAACTCTTTCAAAGGCATCAACATTAGAAGCAGCATCTCCATCTAATTCTATGTATGAAATATGACCACCATTCGTTAAAGCATGGTATGGAGCTTCTGTATATAGTTTATCATGAATGCTTATATGATAATATACTGGTACGTGGAATGAATTTGTGTAATATTCTCTATCAGTAACACCCTTAATCTTGCCATAGATAGCTTTATCAATAGCTGTAAATCTACCAGATAAACCTTCGGCTGGTGTTGCTAAACAAGCAAAGTTCAAATGGTACTCTTGAGCAAATTCATCACATTTTTTACGCATAAATTTAACAATATCTAAGCCTAGTTTTTGACTTTCTTCACTTTCGCCGTGATGTTTACCTGTCAAAGCTTTTAAACATTCAGCAAGACCGATAAAACCAATTGAAAGTGAGCCGTGTTTCCATACTTTTCTAAGTCTGTCTGTAGGTTTTAATTTCTCACCATTTGTCCAAACACCTTGACCTAACAAGAATGGGAAGTTGTAGCAACGTTTATTACATTGGACTTCAAATCTTTCAAGTAATTGATCTTTAACTGTTTCCATTAAAGAATCAAGTTCAGCATAGAAGCCTTTTATATCAGCTTTATCTCTTTCTTTTAAAGCAATACCATATTTAATTCCTAATCTTGGTAAGTTAATTGTTGTCCAAGAAAGATTACCTCTTCCTACAACTACTTCATTATCAGGAGCTGTTACATCACCAATTACTCTTGTACGGCAACCCATATAAGCTATTTCCGTAGCTGGATTTCCTGGTTTATAGTATTGTAAATTGAATGGTGCATCAATAAATGAGAAATTAGGGAAAAGTCTTTTTGCGGAAACTTTACAAGCTAATCTAAATAAGTCATAGTTCTTATCTTCCTTATTATAGTTAACGCCCTCTTTTACTTTAAATATTGATACCGGGAAAATTGGTGTTTCTCCTTTACCTAAGCCTCTATCAGCTGATAGTAAGAAGTTTTTAATTACCATTCTTCCCTCAGGTGATGTGTCTGTTCCAAAGTTAACTGATGAAAATGGTACTTGAGCTCCAGCTCTAGAATGCATTGTATTTAAATTATGAATAAATGCTTCCATAGCTTGTTGAGTAGCTCTATCTGTTTTTTGAAGTGCCTTTTCATAAGCTTTTTTGAATATTTCTTTTACTCTATTTGATGCTTTTTGATAATCAGTAAGAGTTTCTATATCAAATTCTATGCTTTCTAATTTATCGATTTCTCTAATTATTCTATCAACGTTAATATGTTCTAAGAAACCGTCTAAATCTAGAAAATCATATATAGTTTGTTTAAATTGTTTTTTAAATGTTTTTAAAACACCAGGTGCTAAGTAATAATCAAGTGCTGGTATAGCTTGACCACCGTGTTGGTCGTTTTGATTAGCTTGAATAACAATAGCAGCTAGGGAACCATAAGTACTAATATCTTGAGGAGGTCTTACAAAGCCATGTCCGGTATCAAAACCATTTTTAAATAGTCTTGATAAATCTATTTGGCAACATGTTGTTGTACCCATAGCTAGGAAATCCATATCGTGAATGTGGATAGTTCCCTCATCGTGCATTTTAGCATATTCAGGTTTCATTAAATAAGCTTTAGCAAATTCTTTTGATACTGTTGCGCCATATTGAAGCATTGTTCCCATTGGAGAATTACCATCAATATTAGCATTTTCTCTTTTAGCATCTTCTTCATTAGCTGATTTTAAACCTAAATTTTCAAGTGATTTTAAAAATTTATGAGTCTTTTTATCAGCAAAGAATGATTGACGAGAAGCATTTCTTCTATCTCTATATTCAGAAAAACTTTTATGAACATCTTCATAACCTTTATTAGATAATTCTTCTTCAATTAAATCTTGTATTTCTTCAATTTGAATTTTATCTTTATCTTTAGCTTCTTTTTCTAATCTTTTTAAAACAGCTTGATAGACTTTTTGAACATCTTTACTTGAATACTTTTTCTCTTTTTCTTCCTCATCAGTATCTACTTCTACACTATCAAATCCCTTTTTTATGGCTATAGCTATTTTTTTACCATCAAAATCAACTTTTTTACCACTTCTTTTTACTACTTTTAAATCTTCTAAAATTTCACTTACTTCTGCCATAATTTTTACCTCACATTTCTTAACTCTTTAAGTCAATTTTAAGAGCTATTTTTCCAAAATGCAATACTGTTTTTTTATACATTTTTTGGAAATTTTTTCAATTCATTGATATATAAAGAATCTACTAAAAAAATTTTTTTGTTCGATTTACGACAATTTACATTTTTATACATTTTTTAAAAAATAAAAAAGTTATAAATTTCATTTTTTGCATTTTTCAATATTTCTTTTTTACTGTTTTCTTTATTTTTCAATGTTTTTTAAATTTTGTTTTTGAAAAAAATAAGAAAATCTAAAAAATCACTTTTTAAATTTTCTTTATTTTTCACTATTTTTTTAATTTTGCTTTTTAATTATTTATTTATCAGTTGAACCAAAGCCACCTGTTCTAATACCTGTAGCATTGTCATCATCGGCTACTAGATATTTTGTAAAAACGACTTGTCCTATTACATCACCTTTTTTAACTTGAATATCTTTATCACTACAGTTAAAATAAGCAAAGAAAAAGTGTCCGTCATTATCAATATTTCCATAATAATCAGAATCAACTAGTCCTACACTATTAGCTAATATAAAGCCTTTTTTAGGTCCACTACTTCTATTTAGTAATAAGAAGCATTCATCATCTTCACAATAAGCTTTTAAGCCGGTTGGTACTAAGGTTGGCTTTATGCCTGGATAATATTTTGGGATAACAATATCTTCGGCTGCTTCAACATCATACCCTGCTGAATGAGCAGTTTTTCTAACTGGTATATTTATATTTTTATCTTCATAACCTTTTACTACTTCAAATCCTCTATGTTTCATACTTCACACTCTCCTATTATATTACTATTATCTATATATAAAATTTTCTTATTTTCTTCTAAGCTTTTTTTTACATCTATTATGCATTGATTAGTACTACCTACATAATGAAGTTTTTCTAAAGCTAATTTTAAAACAAATTTTCCGTCTAGTAAGACATCTATATTATTAAGAATTGTTTCTAAGTCTTTATCTTTTTTCTTTTGCTCAAGTAATTCTTCCCAAGTAAAACCGGTATAACTCCAAATAGTTTTATTAGGGAATTTTTCTTTGACTTCTTTTACTAATTTAGCAATATCTTTTCTATTATCTAGAAATAGTGGGTCACCTCCGGATAAGGTTAGGCCACTACACCAGTCTTTTTCTAATTCAGTAAAGATTTCTTCTTTAGCCGCTTCATCAAAGACTAAGCCGTCATTTTTGTCCCACGTAATAGCATTTTGACAGGCCATACAATGATGAGAACAACCACTACACCAAAGTACCACTCTTAACCCCTCACCATTAAGCATATCTGCTTTGGTAATATTATGATACCGCATTTACATAGACTTCCTTTCTGAAATTTCGACCATTTTAGCATTACTTAGCATAGTATCGCCGTGGACTCTAGAATATGAAAGGTAACCATTCATTCTATCTATCTTAGTTAAATCACTACTACCACATTTTGGACAAACGTCCATATCTAATTCTTCGTGACCACAGTGATTACAGTAAGCTAATGATAAATTAACTCCCTCATAAAAGCCTTTTTCCATAGCTCTTTCAACGTAGGTTAACATAGCTTCGGTATTATAACTTAGATTATATCTAACATATTGAATACGACCACCTTTACATAATTCCCAGAATCTTTCTTCTAAGTCTTGTTTTTCGATACCGGTTATATCTTCCCAAACGCCACAATGGAAACTATTAGAAACATACTCTCTAGAGCTTACACCCTCGACAACGCCATATTTTTTTCTAAATTGTTGGATTTGTAAACCACATAAGTTTTCCGCAGGTGTTCCATAAATAGCATATAAGATATGGTCTTGTTCTTTAAATTCTGTAGTTTTATCATTAATATATTTTAAGACATCTAAAGCAAACTGTCCATCTTCAACAATACTTTTACCATTGTATAGGACTTGCAACTCATTCAAAGCTGTTATTCCAAAAGAGGCCGTTGATGATTTTAAGATAGGCTCAATTGCTTCTTCCGGTTTCAAATGTCCGCCATAAAAACCTCCTTGACAATAGGAAAGTGGATTCGTTGAAGCTTTTCTTTTAGCTAAATAACGATATGTACGAATATGGATTTTTCGAATCATTTCTAAGTAGTAATCTAATACTTCATAAAAATCTTTTTGTTCTTCTCTAGACTTAGCTAAAATCATTGGTAAATGTAGGGAAATAGCTCCTATATTAAATCTACCTATAAATATTGGCTTATCATTTTTATCAGCAGGCTTCATACCACCTTTTTCATACCAAGGTGAAAGAAAAGCACGACAACCCATAGGACTAACAATTCTACCATATTTTTTATACATCTCTGGTACATAACCCTCACCTGTTAATGAAAGATAATCAGGATACATTGTTTTTTTACTACACTCAATAGCGCATAAGAAACTATCTCTTAATTCTTTACCTTTACCGTGTAAGTTTTTATCATATAAGAAGACTAATTTAGGAAATAGGGTTGGTCTTTTGAAACCTTTTTTGCCTTGGCCTTCTTTATGAACATTCAATATTGTTTGAGCAATCATAACAGCAAAAGGGTCTTTATCAACTCCAAAAGTAAAGGTAACAAAAGGATAATCTCCTCTACTAGAGCTAACGGTATTTAGTTTATATTCAATACCTTGATAACCTTGTACACATTCTCTTTTTACTTTTTTCCAAGCATAATCTTTAGCTTCATCAGTATATTTCTTACCCTTTATATCTAAGTATTCTTCATAATATTTATCATAGCTCATCTTAGCATATTTTTTCAAAGTAGTATCAACTTCTGGTACTGTAAAACCGCCATATTGCATAGCTGTTGTATTATTAATTACATCGCCCATTACGTTAAAAGCCGTTCCTAAAGTTTTGGGCTCAGTATACCAAATATTGCTCATTTCAAAACCGTCTTTTAAGACATTAGCCATATCAAATAAACAACAATTCATAGTATCTCTTCTAGCACTCATATCGTGAATATAGATATAGCCATCTTTACAAGCTTCTATTTCAGCAGGTGTCAAGAAAAACTTTTTGTATAGTTCTTTATTTAAGCTATTATAGATTAAACATCTTTGAGTAGTTACTAAGGCACTATCCATATTAGCGCATTCTTTATCACCTATATAAGTAATTACTTGGGCTTTTTTATAGACCTTGTCTAGTATATGAACAATATCTTTTTTATAGTCACGATATTCTCGGTAACTCTTAGCAACAAGTGGGTTTACTTGTTCTAGGGCTGCTTCGCAACAACTGTGAACTTGTTCTACAGTTGGATTTGTTGTTTGGGTACTTAGTAATTTTTTTACTCTAGTAATAACGTCTTGAGTCGCTTCTTCGGTTAAGTCGACCATTACTCTTTCAGCTGATGCTGTTATGGCTTTTTTTATTCTTTCAGGGTCAAATTTTTCTAAGTTGCCATTTCTTTTTACTATCATTATATCTTTTTCTTGTTTACTCATAATTTTTACTCCTATCCTATGCACTTCATTTTAAACGTATTTTAGTGTTTTTTACTGTTGCATTTGCAACAAAAAATAAAAGTTGCTATAATGAAAGTGATGAGGTGGTCTAAAATGTTTGATACTACTGAAAATTTACAGTTAAAAAATTATTTGTCTAAATGTGTCAATACTACTTGTAAAACATTTTACAATAGAGAGCTTATTTTAAATTTGAATACGCGTATTAAGCAAATGGCTTTTATTACTTATGGTAGAGCTACTATTATTAAGTTAGATGAGAATGGTAATAAGGTTGTTTTAAGAGAGTTAAAGGAAAATGATATTTTTTCTAATTTGTTTTATGTTGATTCAGAAGATGAGATATATGTAGTTTCAAATAGTAATATTACGGAAGTAGTTTTTATAAATTATTATGCTATTTTAAAGGACTGTTCGATGAATTGTCCTTTCCATAATCAGTTAGTTTTAAATCTTTTTGATTTGTTAATTAAAGATGATAAGGAGTTAAATGAAAAAATTGAGCTTCTTTCGAAGAGGACTGTTAGAAGTAAGATTCTTTTCTTTTTAAAGAGTCGTATTAATGAATATGGAGTCTTTTTAGTAACTACGTCTTATAAGGCTATTGCGGATTATTTATTAATTGATAGGAGTAATTTTATGAGGGAGCTTTCTAATTTAGAAAAGGATAAAATCATAAAAAAAGAAGGTCGTAAGATAACCTTTCTAAAGAGGGGTTAGGGGGTTAGGACTAGGCGAGTTGAGAAGTATTGGCTGGAACCACCAGCACCGTAGTACATACTGAACACACCTGCATTATTACCACTGTTGAATCGTCCGCCACAAGCAAACCAAGAACTACTACGGTTAACAAAGTAAGCATAATCAATGTACCAGCCTCCGTTTCCACTACTTGCCCCATAAGTTTCACTTAAAGCGTGCCCGTAACATATCCCTCCGTTACAAGCTAATTCCGGTTTTGCATTTGCAAAATTATCTGACGTTGGATTAGCACTTTTATATTTGTTATAGTATTTCTCATTTGGCAAGTCATAGCTTCCGGTTGCACTTCCACTACTACTTAACCCTTTAAATCCTGATGAACCTGTTAAGATTTTCCCTTCATTATCTTCTACTCCCTGCTCATCATACTCTAATACTCCCATTACATATTCATATGCTCCTCCGCTCATATCATATATTCCGTATATATTTCCTGTTGTTGAGGCTCCAGGGCCAGCTTGACCTTTTCCTTTTCCTAAATTTGTCATATCATTATAGGCATATGTTGTTGTCCCAATTCCATTAATGTTTCCTTTAGTGTCCCCTGTTATATAATTTGAATCACCACTCACATATACTTCTTTATTAGCCCCTGTATATTCACTGTTTCCATATTTACCATATCTACTTTGTGATAGATATGCTACTGCTCCCCATTCATCATTTTTCATCATATGCAAGTCGCCATTATTCTCATCAAATCCATAAGTACTTGCATTATGTAGTTGCATACTTCTTGACATAAAGTAGAAATTGCTTACTGTTTTACTTTTTATTGAAGCTATACCCGGTTTTACCGTTACACTACTTACATTACAACTTGTATTGGTACAACTTGGGGAAGTGCCTGTTGGCTCAAATTTGCTTACCCATATTCCTCCTCTTTTTGTTGGAGTATTCTTTTCTTCTTCATCAGTTTCAGGAAAATCAAATGCTTCATTGGTATACCAACCACTTGCTTTATCGCCTATGTACTGTGCTTTTCCTTTTTCACTTTCCATATTTTTGGAAATAAATTTTACATCTATTTCTCCAGGTAATTCTCTTGTTGGCATTGTACAAGATGACCTTTTACCATAATAATTTGTTCCTCCGTTTTCACTTTTTATTGTATAGGAATATCTTGGTATCCATACCCACATCGTATTTATTACATACATTGGTATTTCTGAATCCACACTTAAATTTTTATAATAATTTCTATCAACAGATTCTGTACCATATTTTTCTACTTCTTTTACAGTATTTTCATCTACATTAGTTATTTTATATAACTCATTACAACTCGTTGATACTCCGTCACTACACATATACTTATCTACATCATCTGAACTAAAGTAATGTCCCTCTAGATTATTTAATGAAAAAATTCCAGAAGTTACATCGATTTCATAACTTGAAGCAACTTCATATTCATACATTTGAACCCACTGATAATTACCAGTTGAATCTACTGTTAAAGGTTCTGCTAAATCACTTGGTACCACCAAATTTTTTATATATGCCGTATCATCGTTACTTTTGCCACTAATATCTTTTACATAATCAGCTATAATAGTATAACTAGTATTTGCTTCCAAATCCTTAGAATAATTATCACTTTTATTTCCTTTTATTTTGTTCGCAATTGTTTCATCATTTACTTTAATAGTTAATTTATCATAGCTTTCGCTTGAAACTTGATAATCAAAAGATAATGTTCCTCCTGTAGAACCTGTCTTGAATTTCAATGTTAAATTACTTGTTGTACTATCTTTTCCCTGATTTGTACTTTTATATGAATTATAAACTTGATTTACAAAATTAACTCCTTCAATACCATTAGACTTTGGCGCATAACTATTTTCCATTACAGTAACTACATTGGCCCATTTTTGACTAGCATAGTCATACCATTTATTATCTAAGTTACTTTCATCGGCTTTCCGCCACTCACCTGTTTTATCGTCTATTTTATGATAATAGACCGGTATCATATCGCCATTTAATTCTGGTGGATTTGGTGTAGTTGGCTTCTCTACTGTTGGGGCATATCCATTTATAACTATATCACCTGTTATATTTTCAATTATTATAGTTCCATTAGAAAAAGTATAATCAGTATAATTTTTTCCGTCCATTGTTACACTACATACTTCTGAATCTTTTCCTAAGTCTTGTTTTAATTGCCCTCCCTCCAAAGTTTCTTGTACGTAATCATCAGTATTTCCTAGACCATTATAAGTAACGGTATAAATAGGGACAAATTCAAAAGTTAATAAATACGTTTTAGTTTCAGGTGTAGTAGAATTAAATGTAATATTAAATTCTTTAATACCACCTGAGCCTACTAATTTAGTACCTATTATATTTTCTTGTACTTCTACATTTTCATCAAGACCATAAATTTCTAAAATACCCATATTTACTGTAGAATAATTAGTAATTTCAACTGTATAAGTAATACTACAAGCCCCTGTAGTTGTATATCCTAACTTTACTTGATTTTTAGAATAGTCTGAGTATTCTATGGTAATATTATCCGGTTTACTATTAGCCGTAAAGTTAGTTACCCTAACATCTTCTTGAGGTCGATAGTTTACTTCTCCACTTATTTTTAAATCACTATTTAAGGCAGAATAACCTATACTCATACCTATTACAATTACTGCTATTAAGATTAAGATATATTTATTATACTTTTCCATTATTTTCAAACACCTTTTTTCCACAAATTATATTTTTACCTAACTATAGCATACCCCCCCCCCATTGGGTATTGTCAAGAACTTTTTAATTTTTTTTATAAATTTGACCATAAAAAAAGAATAGTATTATCTTTTCTTATATCTTCTTACTATTCTTTTTATTTTATTTTCATTACTTTTAATAATATTAGCTGGTAAATAAGCTCTTTTACTATTTAACTTCTCTAAATATACTTTTAAATTTTCACTTTCTTTATCTATATCATACTTACCACTCATAATCATATTAATAGTAAACATTAAATAATAACCTAAAAATGTACTACTATCAAATACTACATTAGCATTATTACTATCAGGTACATAATACTTATCTATCTTTTCATCTAATATCCTAAATATCTTATGAGCTTCTTCTTTAGGTATTTTACTTAGCTTATCACAAATAGCATTATGATTTAATCTAATTAAGTCATCTGCTTCTTCTTGACATCTTTCATATATGAAAGGTATTTTATAATTATAAAACTTTCTTTTTAAATCATTACCTAAAGTATTAAATAAAACTTCTTTAATACCATTAATTGTATAAATATTATTAATATTATCTTTACTTTTAAAATTATTAATAAAAATATACATATTCTTTAAATCTTCTTTATCACGATATTTATCTATATCATTTTCATCATACATTTTATCTACATAAACTAAGCCTTTAGAAAATCTTAAATCAGTAATATGTCTAAAATCTTTAAATTGATAAGTAAAACTCATAACAGGCTCATACTCATTCATTTGTAACTTAGGAAGATAACTCTTTTCTTCTAAAGCACTTTTAATAATTTCACTATCATTATCTATTAACTTAGAAGTATCTAGAAAATGAATACCAAAGGTAATATCTTCATAATTTTTATAATCAATAGAAAAACAACAATTATTTATACCTTTTATCATAAATACACTACTAGTATTATTACTTACATATATAGGTTGTTTATTCAAATATTTACTTATAACACTATCTTTAGATATATCTAAAAACTTTAACTCTTGCGATATTTTTTCTTTATCAATAGAACTTTTTTCTATACTTCTTTTTGTCTTTAACTCATCAACATCATCTTTTATATTCTTTAAAGAAGCATATTTTCTTGTTGTTGCATATTCTAAAAATTCATCTAATCTAGTTTGAATTAACTTTTCTTCTTCATCTGTTAAGACAACATTATTCTTATAAAAACATTTAATTATTTCTTTATAAAAGTTAGGCTCGATATAATTAAAACCTTGATTAGCTAATTTTAATTTATAATTAAGAATAAATTTATCTATTAAATTAATTATTATATGCTTATCATCTTTTCTTGATTCTTTCATTAGAGGTATTTCTTCAATTAACTTTTCTATATAAGAGAAATTATTATCATTATCTACTAAACAATTTAGTATTTCATAATAAATAGTTGTATCTTTTTTATCAGTATATACCTCAATTGGTCTTATCTTTTCAAATCTTTTAATAATCTTTTTTAAGAAAGCTCTTTCAACATCATCATAACAGTTTTGACCTTTTTTAAGAGATTTTAATTTGTTTTTAGATACATCTATTCCTAATAGGGAAAATTCTTCTAAAGCTTCATCATCTAATTTTTCAACATCAGCAAAGAAAGTAGTTATTTCTTTAGGAATAAACTTTTCTAAACCTAAGCCATATTTTCTTATGTATTTGCCGTCTTTAATATTTTCAAGTCTTCTAATAAGCTCATCACTTATACTTTTACTTTCAATTATTTCTTTATAATTAGTGTCTTCAATTTCTGGTATTTTCTTAGGAATAGAACTTTTATATTGAAAGTTTTCATATTTAATAAGCTTTTCTAGTTCTTCTAAAAATCTTTTACTTTTATTGTATTGCTCTTTGATGAGTCTTACTTTATCTTTTAATTCTTTATATCTATCTTGGCTTAGTAAATAGAAAAACTCTTTTTTATTTTTCTTAAGTTTGCCGTCAATTCCATTTTCTCGAGAGATAATTTTAAAAGCTTCTTCTGTTACTTTTTTCTTACTACGATATAAATAATAAGTTGCGGCTAGATAGATTTCTCTTAGTTTATAGAGAATTTCTATTCTTTTAAAATAATCTGTATCTTCTAGATAATTAGAAAATAATTCTTTATCTTCTTTAGAAAAGTAGAAATCTAACATTAAAATATTATTAATAGTATGTTTTATTTTATCAACATTTAGTTTTTTTATTGTTTCACTTGTCTTAGTAATATATTCTTGTTCAAAGCTTTTTAAAGTACGATATCTATTTTTATAAGCAATAATTTCTTCTTTACATTTTTCATACTCGGCAAATTTATCATTTTGGAAATAAGCTTTTTTTAAAGTTGTTAACATTGATATTTTTTTATTTAGGTACTTTTTTGTTAACTTTAAATCTTCTAAAGTAATTTGTTGTCTTAAGTCCTTTGTTAGATTGTCGATTTCATCAAATAATTTTAATACTTCTTGTGCACGAAGTTGTTCTTCTTGTGTTAGTCCCATATAAATTCCCCCTAGTAGCTTTTACTATAACATAAATTAGTAATAATTAAAATAAGTTTTGAAAAAAAGAATGTAAAAAATTTTTTTACACCCAACATCAAATGATGTTAATTTTATTATACTTCTTCTAATATTTTTAAATCATTACCTACAAAGACTACTAAATATCTACATACATCCCCTAATCTTTCATCTTCACTATAATTAAGTAATTGTTCTTTAGCTTCTTTTCTTTTTTCTTCTAATAATTTATCAGTATAATCTTGCTTCTTTATATATTTTAATTCTATAATGATATTTTTCTTCATTATTTCTTTATTCTGACTTTGTAAGTAAATATCTATATAACCATTTTTACACGGATATTCTAAATATATTGCCATTAATGGATGTCTTAAAAGGGTATAATATATTAATGCTATATATTTTTCATCAAATTTCATAAAGATTCTATTATCTGTACTTTTTAATAAGTCACTTACATATTCACTTAATTCTGTAATTTTACTTGATAATATTGTTTCATTGAAAATAGCTTCCATCCTTTTATTATCTATAGTTATTTTCATTTTATTTAATATTTTAATAAAGTAATCATTATAAGTTTCCTTTATTACTTCATTTGGTATTTTAAATATCATTTTATCTTTAACTGAATCGTATTCTTTTATTGTTAAATAGCCAAAATAATAAAGTAAACTTATCAAATCATTTTCATTCAAATCAATTAATAAGTTAAAATCTGTCACTAACTGCCCAACTATTTCATTTGATTTTAATAACTTATCTAAAATATCTTTATAAATTTCATTATTTTTTAATTTTAAGAAATGCTCAATTTTATGATAATTACTAACTACATTTTTATCCTCCATTTTATCAGGAACATCTTTAAATCTTTCATAATAATTTAATAAATACATTATTAATGTAGTATTAAATACTTTCTCAGATGCATTTTTATTAAATGAATAACCACCATAATTTCTAACCATTAAGTTATAGATATTATCTCTATCTTTTTCATCTACTATTTTTTCTAATAATTCCCTTACTTCTTTGTCAGTAAGTCCTGCCATAGAATTAAATTCTAAATCAAATGATAAATCTTTAGCTATATTAAAACTTGTCTTTATAGAATCAAATGTTATAGAACAAATACCTGTTGCGAAAAAACGCCCTATTATGCCTTTTTCAATATAGATTTTAACAGCCTCATAAAATTTTTTTAATATTCTTTCATCTTCTACTACACTCTTAAATCTATACGCACTTCCCTCTAAAATATAATTTAAAAAATTATCGTATTCATCAATTATTATATATATTTTATGATTTAATTTTAAAGCTTGAAATTGCCTAATGAAACTATCTAAAATTTTAGCAGTATCCTTACTTTCATCAACTATAATGTTAGTATCATACTGATTATTAAAACCCTTTATTCCTGATATCACTTTATCTTTAAAAGCAACGGCTAATTCTTTATTACTTTTATCAGCACTTTCTATTGCCGAAAAATCAAATTTCAAAACATAATAACTATTTTTCTCTTTTGTTGGATTCTCATAAACACAAGTATCTTTAAACAAACTATCAAACAAATCTTTACTATTAATATCATAGTAATAACTCATCATATTAGTAAATAAACTTTTTCCAAAAACTCTAGGTCTAAAATAAAATACCGCATTACTTACATTTTCTAATTTTTCTAAGTACATTGTCTTATCTACATATATATAATTCTCTTCAATTAAAGTTTTATAATTTATTATTCCATAAGGTATTCTTTTCATTTAACATCATCTCCTATACCATATTATATACCATTTTAGTAGATAATGCAATTAAAACAAAATTAGCAGGGTGTAGAAAAAAATAAGTTTAGATTAGGCTTAAACTTACTTTTTCTTTTTCTAGAGAAATATCTATGACATAGCAATCGACTATATCACCAACACTAAGTACTTCGCTTGGGTGTTTTATATATTTATTAGTTAATTTAGATATATGGGCAAGGCCGTCATTATGAAGACCAATGTCGATAAAGGCCCCAAAGTCAACGACATTACGAACGGTACCTTGTAATTTCATACCGATAGTTAAGTCTTTAATATCTAAAACATCGCTTTTTAAAATAGGTTGTGGCATATCATCACGAGGGTCTAGATTAGGCTTTTTCAAAGAAGCAATAACATCTTCTAAAGTGAAAGTGTCAGTATCAAGTTCTTTAGCCGTTGCCTCTACATTTAGTTTGTCTAGGGCTTCTTTTAGTTTGTCAGTACCAACATCATTTAAAGTAGCATTAGTTTTGTTAAGTAATTTTAAGGCAACTTCGTAACTTTCAGGGTGGATAGCAGTTCTATCTAAGACATTATCACCGTCACTTATTCTTAAAAAACCAATAGCTTGCTCATAGGCTTTATCAGTTAAAAGCTTTTGCTTTTTTATCTCATCTCTTGATTTTATTTTGCCATTTTTCTCACGATAATCAATAATCTTTTTAATGGCCGTTTTTGTTATACCAGAAACATATTTTAATAAAGAATTGGAAGCTGTATTAACATTTACACCTACACTATTAACACATTTTTCTACTACAAAATCTAAGGAGTCAGATAATTTCTTTTGGGATACATCGTGTTGATATAAACCGACACCTATACCCTCAGGGGGAATTTTAACTAACTCGGCTAATGGGTCTTGTAGTCTTCTACCGATACTTACGGCACTTCTTTTTTCAACGGCTAAATCAGGAAATTCTTCTATGGCAACAGGAGAAGCACTATAGATAGAGGCACCGGCTTCGGATACAATTACGTATTTACAATTTAGCTTATATTCTTTAATCATTTCACTACAAAACTTTTCAGATTCACGTGAAGCAGTACCATTACCTATCGCAATAATTTCAACGTGATATTTATTAATTAGAAAAACAACCTCTTCCTTACACTTTTTTAAAGCATTCTCACTAATGTTACTTAAAAAAGGCTTAATGACACAAGAGTCTAGGTACTTACCATTTTTATCAACTACCGCAAGCTTGCACCCATTAATAAAACCGGGGTCAAAAGCTAAAACAACTTTTTCTTTCATAGGTGGTGTCAATAATAAAGCTTCTAAGTTTTTACCAAAATTATCAATCGCAGCTTCTTCGGCTTTTTCGGTTAACTCACTTCTAATTTCTCTTTCAATAGAGGGAAAGATTAATCTTTTATAAGCATCACTTATAGCTTCTTTAACATAACTAGTAACAAAACTTTTATCATTTTTAATAATCTTTTTTTCTAAATAACTAATTATCTCATCTTTATTAATATCAATATTAACAGTAAGAACTTTTTCACTTTCAGCTCGGTTGATAGCTAAAACGCGATGTGGTTTTATATATTT
Organism: uncultured Bacilli bacterium; assembly: GCA_947624045.1. Classification (GTDB taxonomy): domain Bacteria; phylum Bacillota_I; class Bacilli_A; order RF39; family UBA660; genus CANRGD01. Next base: position 831 of record CANQIL010000012.1, on the reverse strand, counting down.
AATAGCTTCATTAAAATCATAATACATTTCATAAACTTTTTTTACATCAGGATTAGTCTTTTTAACTTTTGTGATAATAATGCCATTTTTGTATACATAGCTTCTAATCCACTTACGATAAAAAGCATTATCACTAACCCATTCGGCTATTATATATTTAGCTCCTTCAATACATTTATCAAGATTTAAGTCGTCTTTAATAAATTGCTTAGCTAATTCTTCGACAGTGCCATTTAGTGGAAAACTCATCATCATTTTAGCAAGGGGCTCTAAACCTAAGGCAATTGCCTCTGTAGCTTTAGTCTTTTTCTTTTCTTTGTAGGGTCTATATAAATCTTCTACTTCAACTAACTTCGTACAATTAAGAATCGAATTTTTTAACTCTTCCGTTAGAAGACCTTTTTCATCAATTAGTCTGATAACATCTTCTTTTCTTTTTAATAAGTTTTCTTGATAAAGATAAACCTCACTAATAGCTTTTATAGTTTCTTCATTTAAAGCATTAGTTGCTTCTTTACGATACCTAGCTATAAAAGGAATAGTATTTCCCTCACTAAGTAAAGTTAAAACAACACTTACTTGCTTTTTAGTTATGTTAAGATTACTTGCTATTTCATTTATAATTAATTCGTTCATTTTAATACCTCTTTCTTTTAGACAATAACATTTTATCATAATTTTTAAAAGTATGACAAAAAAAGAAAAAAATATCCCTAAATTAGGGGTTAATTTCGCGCTAAATTCATTATAATATTTGTATGGCAATCGCTTAAAAAAATATAAACAAATAGTGGTATAATTAGATCAAGATAAAAAGAGAGTTGATTTAAT
>CANQIL010000011.1 GCA_947624045.1 uncultured Bacilli bacterium | reverse complement strand
CTAAAGGAATTATGACAGATAAAGAAGCTCGTAAACAAAATATAGGTGGAGAAGTTCTAGCTTATATTTGGTAAAAAGACAAATATTTGAAACCCATAGGACAAAAACGTTTTATGGTAAATTTAAAATAAGATATAGGAGGTGTCATTATGAGCCGTATTGGAAATCGTATTATTACAGTTCCCGAAGGAGTAACTGTTGAACTTACTGACAACGTTGTTACTGTAAAAGGACCAAAAGGAACCCTACAACAACCAATGTTAAAAGATATAACTATGAAACAAGAAGAAGGCCAAATAACTTTAGAACGTCAAAATGAAAATGCTAAAGCTATGCATGGTACTATGAATGCCTTAATCAATAATATGATTATTGGTGTTACCAAAGGCTATGAAAAAAATCTTGAAATAATTGGTGTAGGATATCGTTTCAATGTTCAAGGCAAAAAGCTTGTAATAAGTGCTGGTTATTCACACCCAGTAGAAATTCAAATACCAGAAGGACTTACCGTAGAATCTAGCAGTAATACTGAAATTACTGTTAAAGGAATCGATAAAGTTTTAGTTGGTGAATTTGCTGCGAATATTAGAAAAGTTAGACCACCTGAACCATATAAAGGTAAAGGTATTCGTTACAAAGATGAACATGTTCGTCGTAAAGAAGGAAAGAAAGCTGCTTAAGTAAGTAGGAAGGAGAAATAAAATGATTAAAAAAGAATCTCGTAATAGTATGCGTGTAGTTCGTCATGAGAGAATTCGTAAAAATATGATGGGTACAAGCGAAACTCCAAGATTATGTGTGTTTCGTTCTAACACTGGAATATATGCACAAATAATTGATGATGAAACTAGAACTACTCTTGTATCTGCTTCCTCATTAGATAAAAACTTAAATATTAAAAACGGAAGTAATGTCGAAGCAGCTAAAGTTGTTGGTAAGGCAATTGCCCAAGCCGCAGCCAAAGCAAAAATTACAAAAGTGGTATTTGATAGAGGAGGATACCTTTATCATGGACGTGTTAAAGCTTTAGCAGAAGCTGCACGTGAAAATGGACTAGAATTCTAATAGGAGGGTAATATGCAAAAAAAGACTCAAGAATCTAAGGACAAACTTTTAGAAGAATTAGTAATTGATGTTAAAAGCGTTGTTAAAGTTAACAAAGGTGGACGTCAAAGAAGATATTCTGCTATGGTTGTCGTTGGAGACCGTAAAGGTAAAGTTGGATTAGGTATTGGCAAAGCTGCTGAAGTACCTGATGCTATTAAAAAAGCAATTCAAGATGCTAACAAAAATATTATCACTATTCCTTTAATTGATGGCAGAACAGTTGCTCATGAAGCAATTGGAACAGCTGGTGCTGCTAGAGTTATAATCAAACCTGCCCAAGCAGGTACTGGTGTTATCGCTGGTGGATCAGTTCGTGCTATTTTAGAATTAGCAGGAATTCGTGATGTTGTCTCTAAATCACTAGGAGCAAGAACTAAATTAAATATGGCAACTGCTGCATTAAATGCACTTAAGTCTATTAAGACTCCAGAACAAGTTGCAGCACTTCGTGGAAAAACAGTAGAGGAGATATTAGGATAATGAAATTACATGAATTAGAAAAAAATATCGGTGCTACTCATGCTAAAAAGCGTGTAGGTCGCGGTCCAGGTAGTGGTCTTGGTAAAACAAGTGGACGTGGTCAAAAAGGTCAAAAAGCACGTAGTGGTGGTAATGTTAATCCTGTTTTTGAAGGAGGACAATTACCATTATATAGAAGACTTCCAAAAAGAGGTTTTTCAAACGATTTATTTAAAACAAGATATGCTATAATTAACGTTTCTGCATTAAATAAATTTGAAGATGGAACAGTAGTAACTCCTGCATTATTAAAGGATGCTGGAATTATTAAAAATTCTCAAGATGGTATAAAAGTATTAGGTAACGGAAAGTTAGAAAAGAAATTAACTATTCAAGCTTCTAAATTTTCAACTAGTGCTTTAGAAAAGATTAAAGAGGCTGGAAGTAAAGCTGAGGTGATCTAAGATGTTTAAAAGTATGAAGCAACTATTTACTTCAACTAACAAAGACCTACGTCACAGAATTTACTTCACCTTTGGAGCCCTAATGATATTCATCTTAGGAATATCAATTCGTGTTCCCGGAACAGATGATTTAACTAGTAACCTAGGTTTCCTAGAACTAATTAATACGCTAGGTGGAGGTGCCCTAAAGAATTTCTCAATATTTGCTTTAGGAGTTATGCCTTACATCTCCGCATCAATCATCGTTCAATTATTACAAATGGATATTATTCCTTATTTCACTGAGTTAAGAAATCAAGGCGCAACTGGTCGTCAAAAAATAAGTCAAATAACTAGATATTTAGGAATTGCCTTTGCTTTTATTGAGGGATATGCCTTTTCCTTTGCTTTCATTGGTAAAGAGGGAAATCCTATGCAGTATATGTACATCGCAACTGTCCTAACAGCAGGAACAGCTTTCCTACTATGGTTAGGCGACCAAATTACTCAAAAAGGAATAGGTAATGGTGTAAGCTTAATAATTATGGCTGGTATCATCGCCACTCTTCCTCAAATGTTTATTGATGCCTTTAAAGCACTAATCGCTTTTGACGGAACAGCTCAAGTAATAACCTTTGGAGTAATAAAATTTTTACTATTTGTAATAATCTACTTTGCTATTGTAATTGGTGTCATATTCGTTCAAGAATCCGAAAGACGTATCCCAATTCAATATGCTAACAAATCAACAACAGTTTATGGTAGTCAAGCTCAAAGCTTTATGCCTATTAAAGTTAACTCAGCTGGAGTTATACCCGTAATTTTCGCATCAAGCTTACTATCACTTCCAAGTATAATTGCCCAAGTAATTAAAAAAGAAGGCTTCACCTTAGTAGTACAAAAGTATTTGACATATACAACACCCGTTGGCTTTGTCATTTACGTAGTCTTAATTTTCTTCTTTGCTTACTTCTATACATTTATTCAATTAAAGCCAGAAGAATTTGCAAAGAACTTACAAGAAAACGGTGGTTATATACCGGGTATTCGCCCAGGAGAAGAAACAAAACAATATGTTAGTAAAATATTATCAAGAATAACAGTTTTAGGAGCTGTCTTCTTAGTAATTATTGCTGGACTTCCAATTCTATTTTCTAAATTTACAAGTCTACCAACTTCCGTTACAATTGGAGGAACTGGTTTACTAATTGTTGTTGGAGTAGCTCTAGAAACATACAAACAATTAGAAGGAAGTCTTCTAACGAGATGTTATCAAAAAGGATATAGTAGAAGGTAATTATGAAAAATATTATGTTTATCGCGCCACCCGCAGCCGGCAAAGGCACTCAAGCCGAGTTGGTCGTTGCCAAGTACAACATACCCCACATTTCAACTGGTGATATTTTAAGAGAAATATCTAAAGAAGACAATGAAATTGGAAACTATGTTGCGGAAACGCTTGCTAGTGGCAAATTAGTAAAAGATGAAATCACTTATCAACTAATTGAAGAACGTCTTAAAAAAGACGACTGCCAAAATGGTTTTATAATTGATGGATTCCCAAGAAATCTAGACCAAGCCATTAAATATGATGAAATCTTAAAAAAGCTTGGACTAACAATAGGAAATGTAATCTTAATTGATATATCAGCTAACACCTTAGAAAAACGAATTGTCGGTCGCCGCATTTGTGAAAACTGTGGAGCTATATATAATATTAATGATGAAAATAATGCTCCACTAATAGAATCTACTTGTGATAATTGTGGTGGCAAACTTTATCAACGTACTGATGATAACCTAGAATCTTTCCAAACTAGATATCAAATGTACAAAGAAAAAACTGAGCCGATAATTAATTATTATAAAGAAAAAAATGTATTGAAAACAGTAGACGGTAATGACACAGTTGAAAATGTTTTCAAAAAAGTAGACGAAATTATTAGTAAATAGGAGATGAATTAATGATTACAATCAAAAGTGAGCGTGAAATAGAACTCTTAAGAATTGCTGGTAAAATCGTTTATGACACACACAAGTATCTACAACCATATATAAAAGAAGGTATTAAAACAAAACAGTTAGATAAGTTAGCAGAAGACTTCATACGCAGTAAAGATGCTACACCTTCTTTTAAGGGATACAATGGTTTCCCAACCGCTCTATGTATTAGTATAAATTCTGAAGTTGTACATGGATTTCCTAGTGATAGAGTTTTAAAAAATGGTGATATTGTATCTATTGATATAGGAGCTTGCTACAAAGGATATCACGGGGACTCTGGTTGGACCTATAAAGTTGGTGAAGTATCAAGTGAAGTTTCTGAACTTCTAAAAAATACTGAAGCTTCTTTATATGAAGGCCTAAAACAAGTAAAGCCCGGAAACAGAATCGGTGATATAAGTAATGCTATTGAAACCTATGCTAAGGAACATAAGCTAGGAGTTGTCAAAGAATTATGTGGCCACGGCGTTGGAACATCAGTACACGAAGATCCTGAGGTACCTAACTTTGGCACTAAAAATACCGGACCTCGTCTAAAAGCGGGCATGGTTTTAGCAATCGAGCCTATGTTAACTCTAGGCAGACCAGATGTATATGTACACGACAACAACTGGACAGTAGATACATTAGATGGTAGCCCATCAGCTCATTTTGAACATACAATAGTAGTAACTAATGATGGCTATGAAATATTGACAGGAGAGTGAAAAGATGGCTAAAGAAGATACAATTGAATTAGAAGGTAAAGTTCTAGAAATTATCCCGGGAGGGAAGTTCAAAGTTCAACTAGAAAATGGACACATTGTGGAGGCCCACGTTTCTGGTAAAATACGAATGAACTATATTCGCATTCTAGCAGGAGATACCGTAATGATAGAACTATCGCCTTATGACTTAACACGTGGGCGTATTACCTATCGTAAATAATAGGAGGGATAAAAATGAAAGTTAAAGCATCAGTTAAAAAGATTTGCGAAAAATGCAAAATCGTAAAACGCAAAGGAAAAATTAGAGTTATTTGTGAAAATCCAAAACACAAACAAGTACAAGGTTAATAGGAGGTGTATTAAATGGCACGTATTAAAGGTGTAGATATTCCTAATGATAAGCACATTTGTATATCATTAACTTATATCTACGGAATTGGAAGAAGTCTTGCAAAACAAATTCTAAAAGAAGTAAACATTAATCCAGAAACTAAGACAAAGGACTTATCACAAGATGATTTAGTAAAAATCCGTGATGAAATCAACAAGCATTTAACAGAAGGTGATTTACGCCGTGAAGTTAGTATGAACATTAAAACTAAAATGGAGATTAACTCATATCAAGGCAGTCGCCATAAAAAAGGTTTACCTGTTAGAGGACAAAGAACAAACCGCAATGCTCGTACTCGTAAAGGAAAAGGCAAAGTTGTTGCTAACAAAAAGAAAGTTTAGTTAAAGGATACTAAGTAAATTTATAAAGGAGGTAAGACTTATGGCTTATAAAACAAGAAAGAAAAAAGTTAAAAAGAATGTACCTGAGGGAATTGCTCATATTCATTCAACTTTCAATAATACCATCACAACAATAACTGATAAAGATGGAAATGTTGTAAGTTGGGCATCATCAGGTGCAATAGGTTTTAAAGGAAGTAAAAAATCAACTCCATTTGCTGCTGGAATGGCTGCTGAAGCTGCAGGAAAAACTGCTTATGATATGGGAATGCGTAAAGTTGAAGTTCGCGTTAAAGGTTTAGGACCAGGCCGTGAAACCGCAATTCGTTCATTACAAACTGCAGGCTTAGAAGTAACCGCTATCGCAGATGTTACACCAATACCACACAATGGATGTCGTCCACCAAAACGTCCACGTGGATAAAATAAACGTATGTGAAAAAAAGTAAAGGGAGGTTAGTTTCATGTTACAATTTGAAAAACCAATTTATAAAATAACTGATTCTGTAGAAAGTAATTTTTACGGAAGATTTGAATTAGAACCATTAGAAAGAGGCTTCGGTACTACAATAGGAAATGCCTTAAGAAGAGTTATGTTATCATCTCTTCCAGGTAGTGCTATTAGTAGTATCAAAATTGATGGCGTTTTACATGAATTTCAAACAATTGACGGAGTTTATGAAGACGTAACAACAATTATATTAAATTTAAAAGGAGTAGTATTTAAAAATTACTCAAATGAACCAAAGATTGTACGTATTAATGCCGATAAAGAAGGCGAAATAACTGCTGGAGATATTGAATGTGATGCCGATGTCGAAGTTATTAATAAGGACAAAGTTATTTGCACTTTATCAAAAGGCGCTAAACTTAATATGGAAATGACTGTTACAAATGGTCGTGGCTATGTAAGAAGTGAAGATAACAAAAGAATACATGATATCAAAAAAGCTGGCGAAATTGCTATCGATTCATTATATTCTCCAATTGAAAGAGTTTCTTATGAAGTTGGAAACGCTCGTGTTGGGCAAGATGAAAGCTATGATAAATTAATTTTAGATGTTTGGACAAACGGTTCAATTAAACCTGAAGAAGCAATTGCTTTAGCTTCACGTATCTTAATTGAGCACTTAGAAATCTTAACTGATTTATCAACAATTGCTGATGTAAGTGGTATGATGATTGAAAAAACTGAAGACCCAAAAGTAAAAGCCTTAGAAACATCTATTGAAGATTTAGATTTCTCAGTAAGAGCTTACAATTGTTTAAAAAGAGCAGGAATCCATACATTACAAGATTTAGTTAATAAGAGTGAATCTGATATGATGAAAATACGTAACTTAGGCAAAAAATCATTAAAAGAAGTTCTTGATAAAATAAGAGATATGGGTTTAATCTTACGTGATGAAGACTAATTATAAGGAGGAAAAACTATGGCATATAGAAAATTAGGTGTAGATAATAAACATCGTAGAAGTATGCTTGCGACTCAAACTAAGCAATTAATTTTAAATGAAACAATAACAACTACTGAAACAAGAGCTAAAGAAGTACGTAAGTTTGTTGATAAAATGATTACTTATGGTAAAAAAGGTGATTTAGTTTCTCGTCGTAAAGCACTAGCATTTTTACATAATGATAAAGAAGTAGTGGATAAAGTTTTCCATGATTTAGCTACTCGTTACGCAAATCGTAATGGTGGTTATACACAAATTTTAAAATTAACTGAAAGACGTGGAGATGGCGTTTTAATGGTAATTTTAAAACTTGTAGATGAAACTAAACCAGAAGAAAAGAAAGAAAAGAAAGCAGCTAAGAAAGAAAAATAATCTAAATAGTTTGATAAATGATTATGAAGAAATTACTCTTCATAATTTTTTTATGTTTCTCTTGACAATACCCAATGGGGGGGGGGGTATGATATAGTTAGGTAAAAATAGAAACAGTGGAAAAAAGGTGTTTGAATATATGAATAGTAGAAAAACTAAATTAATTATAATAGCTTGTCTTTGTGTAGCAGTCCTAGTCTTATCAATTGGCTATGCTTTGTTATCAGCTAATTTAAATATAAATGGTACAGCTAAAGTAGAATCTAAATGGGATGTAGTTTTTTTAACTGATGAAATTAAGACTGTTTCTACAGGTACAGCTGAATGTAAAATAGGTACAGTTACTGGTACTTCTATAGAGGGTATGAGTGTAGTATTTAATAAACCAGGTGATGCTTGTACTTTTACATTGACTGTTCAAAATACAGGAAATATTCCGGCAAGACTAGTAGATGTAACAGGAAAAAGTTCTAATTTAACTTTTTTAGGAAATTCTAATGACCAAGATATTTTAAAAAATAATGTAATATATGAAGTAAACTATGGAAAAGAACAAATAAAAGGAACAACTGATTTTTCTAGTATTTCTGCCTTAAATGAAAAAGAAACTGAAACAGTAACTTTAAAAGCAACCTTTCTAAACTCATCAACGGAAATGCCAACAGGTGAAGTAATAATAGGAGGATTAGATAGAGCTTTTATTTATGAAAGTGTTGTAGATGAAGATGATAGTAGTATAGTAACACCAATAGTTGATAATATACCAAATGCACCTGAGTTAAATGGAGATATGATACCAGTCTATTATCATAAAATAGATGATAAAACAGGTGAGTGGAGGAAAGCCGATGTAAATAATGAGAATAACAATTGGTATGACTATAGTGAGCAAAAATGGGCCAATGCTGTAACAGTAGTAGAAAATGGAAAAAACTCAAGAAAATATTATAAAAATGAAGCAGAAATAGGTACACCTATAGATATGGAAGATATAAATACAATGTGGGTATGGATACCAAGATATTCATATACCATAAAAAGTGAAGATGGGAAAGACTATTTTGGAAAAGCCAGTTTTGGAAATGATAATCCAACTAAAGCTTTGCCCGGAGAAATAGATGTCAAGTTTATTTCTAAAGTAACTGAAACAGGAAGTGCTCAATATACAGGGAATACCCCAACAAACTGGCGAACAAATGAAGCCTTTGATTTTGGAGGTGAAAAGAGAAGTGGCATATGGGTAGGAAAATTTGAAACAACAGGAAGCTTATTAACAGATAAACAAGCCTGTGTAAATGAAGTATGTGATGTAAGTGAAGTAACAATAAAACCAGGAATAACTTCAATAAGAATTCAAAATTTAAGTAGCTTTTTCTATATGGCCAGAAGTATGCAATTACATAATGCTAATGTGTTTGGATTTGATATAAATAATGGTGATTTGCATATGATGAAAAATGATGAGTGGGGAGCTGTTGCATATCTTTCACAAAGTAAATATGGTAAATATGGAAATAGTGAATATACAGTAGTAAATAAAGAAATATACATAAACAATGATAGTGGTTATATAACAGGACACAGTGGAGGAAGTCCAAGTGCAACTGAATCAGCAACAATTTATTCTTATAATAATATGACTGAGCTAGGCAATGGAAGAGGCCAAGCTGGACCAGGTGCTTCTACAACAGGAAATATTTATGGAATATATGATACGAGTGGCGGAGCTTGGGAATATGTTATGGGGGTTTTAGAATATGATGAACAAGGAGCAAATACACATAATGGATTAATCGCAACAAGTTCATCAGGATTTAAAGGATTAAACACTAATGGAACAGCAGTAGGTACAGTACCGCTACCTAACGAAAAGTATTATAATAAATATAAAAGTGCTAATCCGTCATCAAGTATATGGACTTCTGCAAAGCCAAATTTTGCTTGTAGCCAAGTAATTTGTTATGGACAAGCATTAAGCGAAACTGCAAGTTGGTACAATGATTATATTGATTTTGTATCACGCGAAACTGCATGGTTTGCACGAAGCGGGGACTATATCTATAACTCACCTGCAGGTGTTTTTAATGCCTATGGCACACACGCTATAGCACATAGTAGTTATTCAACTCGCTTGACCCTAACACCATAACCCCATCAATTCCCAAACAAATCTAAAAGACAAATTCTCTGTCTTTTATTTTTTTGAATATTATTGTATAATTTAACTAAGAGAAGTGATGGAGGTGACACATGAAAGCACTAATTACAGGGGCTTCTTCCGGAATAGGTTTATCCTTTGCTAAAGTATTGGCAGAACAAAACTATGAGCTTATTTTAGTTGCTAGAAATAGAAGAAAATTAGAAGAAGTTCAAGAGTCACTAAAAGCAAAAGTAACTATCATCGTTGCCGACTTAGCTAATGAACAAAAAGTAAAAGAATTATACGCATTCATCAAAAAAGAAAACATCGATATTTTAATTAATAATGCCGGATTTGGCGACTTTGGCTTTTTCACAGAAACTGACCTTTATAAAGAACTAGATATGATAGATACTAACATTAAAGCCGTTCATATATTAACTAAATCTATTCTTAAAGATATGGAAAAGAAAAACTTTGGCTATATCTTAAACGTTGCTTCCTCAGCAGCCTTTCAGCCCGGTCCTTTAATGGCTACCTATTATGCTACTAAATCTTATGTATACCAACTAACTTGTGCACTATATTACGAAGAGAAGAAAAAGAAAAACAATATCCACATATCAGTTCTATGTCCCGGACCAGTTGACACTAATTTTAATGATGTTGCGAACGTTAACTTCAGTGTTGCACCTTTATCTAGTGATTACGTCGCAAGATATAGTATTGAAAAAATGTTTAAAAATAAAATGATAATTATACCGGGAACAAAAATGAAATTAGCCAAATTCTTTAGTCGGTTTGTATCAGAAAAATTCTTATTAAGAGTTATTTATCATATTCAAAAAAGAAAACGCAAATAAATTATAAAATTCAGGGGGAAAATTTATGGATAATTATAATGTAAAAGTTCGTGAAATAATCGAAAATTGGGTAGAAACAGGCAATCAACTTGGTGTAGATGCCCATACCTTACTATCAGCTCATATTCCAAATATTTATAACTTTTTTCAAGAACCAGAAAACTCCGTTATTTCTATGTATTTACTAGAAGTAGCTTATTTAGATGCTTACAAAATGTATTCACATAAACAAAAAGATTGCCTAAACAGTGATTCAGATGAAGATGTTTTTGGCCTTTTAACCGATATTGAAAACATAGATGATTTAGTCACAGTAATTTATAATGACCCAAGTTTTTTTGAAAAAATACTTTATGCATCTTTTGAGTTTGCTAATTTAAGTTATCTAGGAAAATCACTAATTATGAAATCTTTAACAGAAGAAGAAAATTATCATTTGCAAGCTTTATTTCCTGTTCATAATCAAGACGTTACAACTTACAATAATCCTATAGGTATTGAAACAATAATTAAATACGTTTATGACAAAAATGAATATCAGCATAATATAATGGGAATTGAATTCAAAGGCGGTATAATTGCGAATGTTTTAGGTTATATTGGAAATCTTATCAAATTAGATTCTGAAAATGCTATTACCCTTTTATTAGATATTGGTAAAATAGATTACGCTACCTCAAAATACCTTTTAAAAGAAATGGAATTATCTAAGGAAGCAACTGATGAAGATAAAAATCTTTTAATAGACCATATTGATTTATATGAGAATTATGAAACAGCCGATATTATAACTAGACTTTTTAATGACCAAGACTTCTTAAAAGATGCCATTTGGAATTTAGCCGATGCCTATGTTTATAATGAAAGCTTTGGTTTTGAAATAACACCAGAATTAATTGAAAGTAAAGAAGCTACTGAAGTTGCCAAAAAATTAGTTTTAAGTAATATTTAAAAGGAGAAGCTTATGAGTGAAATAATTAAAATTACTAATTTAAATTACTTAGATATTTTTCATAATTTTAATATTTCCCTACCATCTCAAAAATTTATTTCTATCTCAGGTCCCAATAATTGTGGAAAAACTACATTAATAAGAATTTTAAGTGGCGAACTTTTTCAAAATAAATCTATTATCTTTAATGGCACTTTAGTAGAAGAACAAAAATTAGATAAATATCTAAAAATGATTAGTTCACTAATTCCTGAAGAGATTACTTTTACTTATAACACATTAGAAGAAGAACTTTTATCTTTATCAAATAAATCTAATAAAGATGATGTAGCCTATCTATTAAAAGAATTAAAATTATCATCTATTAAAAATATTCTCTTCACTAGTTTGGATTTATCTACATTGATAAAAATAAAATTACTCCTAATTCTCTTAAACTGTCCAAAGGTTCTTTTACTTGATGATATAGGCCTTTATTTTTCTAAAGAAGACTATCAAAATATAATTAATATTTTAAAAAAATATCAAGAACAAAAAAAGTTAACTATTATAATGACTACAAGTAATCTTGAAGAAACAATTACTACTGATTATTTATATATTTTATTAAAAGGCGTAATCTACTTAGAGGGTAAACCTATTGAAGTACTACAAAAAGATAATGTATTAAATAAAATAGGCTTAAGACTTCCCTTTATGATAGACTTATCTGTTAAATTAAAAGATTATAACTTAATTACTGATATAGAACTTGATATGGATAGGATGGTTGATAAGTTATGGAAATAATTCTTAAAAATTATGAACTCCTAAATCATAAACTAAACTTAACTATTCCAAGCAATTCCCTAGTCGGAATAACTGGTTCTAAAAAAGATGAACTAGCGCTTGCTTTAAATCTTAATTTTTTAAATAAAGGTAGCTTTTTCTTAGGAGATAACAAAGTAACGAAAGAAAATATAAAAGTATTCCGTAAAAGAGTAGGCTTATCTCCCTCCAATATTGATAAAGCCCTTTATTCACTAACAATAAAAGAATATTTAACTACAATGATAAAATTAAAAGAATTAACCTTTACAGATACCGCTAAGAAATTAAAAGACTCTCTAAAAATAGTTGGCTTACCTGTTTCTTACTTAAATAAATTCATAAAAGATTTATCAAATCTAGAAAGAAAGCTCCTTTTAATCGCAAGCATTCTTTTAGAAAATCCTAATATAATCATTTTACAAGAGCCATTTTTAGGCATAGACTTAATAAATGAAAAAAAAATAATGACTCTTCTTTTAAAATTACAAGATAAATATCAAAAGACCATTATCTTAATTTCAAAAGATACGACAAGTCTTTATAAATATACAAAAGAAACAATAATTATTAGTGATACTAATGTCATAGTAGGAAAAACTGAGGACATTTATAAAGATATTGACTTACTTAAAAAAAATAAAGTAGAAGTACCACCAATTTTAGAGTTTACTCATCTTGCTAGAACAAAAAAAGATATAAAAATAGACTATTATAAAGATATACGTGATATTATAAAAGACATTTATAAGCACGTTTAGAAAGGAAATTTATGCGTTTTTTAATAAAGTTTAGTTATGATGGAACAGCCTATTCCGGTTTTCAAAAGCAACCTAACAAAGAAACAATTGAACAAAAATTAGAAGAAGCCTTAAAAAAAATAAATGCTAATACTAAAACACCTATTACTGCTACTGGGCGTACTGATAAAAAAGTACACGCTCTATGTCAATATGCTCATTTTGATTTAAATATTTCCATTAATGAGAAAAACTTAAAAAGAGCTCTTAATAGTAATTTACCTGCTGATATTCATATCATAGAAGCTAAAAAAGTAGAAAATACTTTTCATGCCCGTTACAATGTAAAAGAAAAAGAGTATAAATACTATCTTAATACTGGTGAATACAATCCCCTACAAAGAAATTATGTTTACCAATATAATCATAATTTAGATATAAAAAGTATGCAAGAAGCTATAACTTATTTTAAAGGAACTCATGATTTTAGAGCTTTTGTTACAGAGAACAAAGAAAAAGAAAATTGTATTAGAACTATCTATAAAGCTAACATTAGTAAAAAAGATGATATTATCATTTTTACCTTTACAGGAAATGGCTTTTTACGTTATCAAGTCAGAAATATGGTTGGTCTTTTAATTAGAGTAGGTGAAAATAAACTATCCACAGAAACTGTGGAAAAAATCTTATTAAGTAAAGACCGTTCCAAATCCGGTAAGACAGCTCCAGCTGAGGGACTTTTCCTAACTAAAATTACTTTTAAAGATAATTAACTAGAACTCATTAAATTAGGAAGTCTAGTTTTTTATTGAAAAAAAGTAGGAGATATGCTATAATATGAAGCTATCAAAGGAAAAGAAGGGGTTATAATGGTTGATTCATTACTAAGAAAAATAGTAACTAATAATCTAACTAATAGTGAAAAAATTCTTATAACTAAAAAATTAGGAGCCGAAAAATTTCAAAATGTTGTTTTTAAAGCTGAAGATATCAAGTTCAAAGTTATCAAAAAAATTTGCCCTAATTACCTACATTATCACGATAAGTATATTGATTGGCAAAAAAAACATAAATTAAAAAAACTCCATTCTGATTACGAAAAAAATATTGTTATCCAAAATGCTAACATTCAAAAAGAATTATCCCATAAAGAATTTCATAGAGAAATGAATAGGAATTATCATATAAATTATAAAAGACCCTTAGAAATAAAAGAATACTTAAATTGGAATAAAGAAGTCCATAAGAAAAATCTAAAAGAAAACTTTCTTTTAATAGCTATATTATCAGCATTAGCTCTTTTAGGACTTCCTCAAGCACTTATCCTTATTCCTTTAGAACTATTTAGTGCTTTTATTAACTTTCAATGTGTAAATATTCAAAATCATAATATATATCGACTAGAAGCTAAAGAAGATAAAATGAAAAAAGTATGGCTACAACAATTACAAAGAAATAGTAAAAAATATGAAGAAGCTAACTCTTTAGTAGCTAGTAAACACGAAGAATTACAAGATGTTCCCTCATTTGATGATATTATATCTTCAATAAAAAGTAAGGAACAATTAGAGCAATTAAAAAAATTAATTGAAAATCAAAAAGCTATTAATAATACAATAGCTAAACAGAAAGGAAAGATTTAATATGTTTGATACTTTAGGAACTACTACATCACTAAGCCCAACTACAACTTATGCTATGCCAACTACGACTGCTTTGGGTAATACTGATTTTACTTTAAATGATGATGGCTCAATTAACAAATCACATGCCGCAACAACTTTAGGCTCAACCGGTACCGTAGCTTCAACTACTTTATTTGAAGAAGCCGAGCATGAAGCCGTTTTAAGAAAATATCAAAACGCTTGCGTAACCGAAAGATACATTGAATCACTATCAGATGAAGAAATAGAAAGTGCCCTAGAAAAGTTAGGTCTTCTAGAAGAAAAATTTAATGAAAATTCAACTGTAAAAACCATATAGGGTATAACGAAAAAAGTGTTAAAAACTCTTGCATTTTAATGCTTTTTTTAGTATAATTTTAATCGGTACATTTAAATCCCCACATAAATTAGACCGTGGGAAAGTCTAGTTTAAGTAAAAGGAGAAAAATTATGACAAGTTATATGCAAAAAAAAGAAACTGTTGAACGTAAATGGTATGTAATCGATGCCGAAGGAAAATCTTTAGGACGTGTTGCATCTCTTGCGGCAAAATATTTACGTGGAAAGCACAAACCAACTTATACACCACATATTGATTGCGGAGATAATATTATAATTATTAATGCTGAAAAGGTTAACTTAACAGGTAACAAATTAGAAAACAAAATGTATTATAACCATTCAATGTATACAGGTGGATTAAGAGAAAGAACTGCTAAAGTAATGCGTGAAGAATATCCAGTTGAAATGATGGAAAGAGCTGTCAAAGGAATGCTTCCTCATAATAGACTTGGAAGACAAATGTATAAGAAATTATTTGTTTACGCAGGAAACGAGCATAAACATCAAGCACAAAAACCAGAAGTGCTTGAAGTAAAGTAGGAGGATAGGTTATGGCAAAAGAAAATAAAGTATACACTGGTACAGGACATAGAAAATCAAGTGTAGCAAGAGTTACATTAACTCCAGGTACTGGAAAAATTACTGTTAATGGTAGAGATGTAAGAGAATACTTCCCATCAGAAATTTGTGTAATGGACCTATCTCAACCATTAGTGTTGACTAATACAGCTGAAATGTTTGATGTTGATGCTAAAGTTAATGGTGGTGGCTTCCAAGGACAAACAGGAGCTATCCGTTTAGGAATAACTAGAGCATTACTTCAATATGATTCAACTACACCTGCTGATTCTGAAAATAGCTTCAGAAAGACTTTAAAAGTAGCAGGAATGATTACTAGAGATTCACGTAAGAAAGAACGTAAAAAACCAGGATTAAAGAAAGCACGTCGTGCTCCACAATTCTCAAAACGTTAAAATATGTTTCTTTTATACCTCATAAGCTTAATAGTTTATGGGTTTTTTTATGTTTAAATACAAATAAGATTCATTAAGATTTATCTCATAATCTGCAGTTAATTTATAAATTTTATCTATCAATTCATGGTATAATATTATTAACTAATCAGGGAGTGATAAATATTAATACATATTATATAGATGAATCTGGAAGTATGACTAAAAAAAATTTAAATTATTATAAAAACAAATATTTTGTCATCTGTATCATACTGCCTAAAAATAAAGATAGATTAAAAAGAGCTTTTAAAAGATTTATAAGCAGTAATTTTGACGATTTAAAAAAAAATGGATAAAGATACTAAGATGTTTTATGATAATGGGAAATTTAAAGAATTAAAAGGTAGTTGTTTTACTGCCAATATGAAAAGAAAATTCATTAACTTTTTTTGTCAAAATGAACTATTTGAAATATATTATATAGTATGTGACAATAAGAAAGTCAAAGATTATTTTTATAATAATACCGCAAGAGCTTTTAATTATCTTTTAAAATTGAGTATTGAACATTTTACTAAGTATAAACAAATATCTGTCAAAGAAAACTATCTATATATTGACGAAAGAAATGTTAAAACTGAAACAAGGTCAACTCTAAGAGAATATTTAAATACCGAATTAGTTACAGGAAATCATATACAAGAAAAATTTCATGTTGAATATTGCCAATCTGAAACTAGAGAATTAATACAAATAGCAGATGTGTTTTCTAATATATACTATACAAATTTAATTGCAAACAATTGCTTTTCTAATGAAATTAATAAAATGAAAAGTGAAAAATATCTAGCAGGAGAATTTTTCTTTCCAATACAATGACTAAATAGTTAAAACTAACGACAAAATATGGGCTTAACAACGACAAAATATGGGCTCAACATGTATTGACATTTGAAAAATTGCATATTATAATAATAGTGTTATCAGTAAGTCCTTGATATGCGCCGTAAATTTATTGAATTTACATTATCATTTGGTAAGCGCTATGTAATAGCGTCGCACCAAGGCAAATAACACTAAAAAATTACAGAGTGGCTAATTACCCTCTGTTTTATTTATTTATAAACTACTTCATAAGCTTAATGGTTTATGCTTTTTTTATTTATTAAGCTTTCTACTAAAAAACTTTTCCTTTTCTAGTTGAATTAATTGTTTATAAAATTTACAGAGCATATATTAAATTAGAGGAGGGAATTATGTTAAATTTAGACTATTTACAAAAAATACTAATCATTTCAATTGCCCTTAGTCCTATAACTTGTACATTTATTCAAAAAACTAAAAAACACTTTAAAAAGAGCAAATTTATCACACTATATTCTTTTTTAGTTAATCTAATAATTGGCTTTCTATTCTGCGTAACTTTTACCGACATTACTTTTCCCGCTAGTCTATGGGTAGGTCTATTTTCTTTTCTTGGAGCAGATACGATTTACAAGACATTAGAAGGCAAACTCGCATCATTTACAGACATAGTTACTAAAAAAGGAGTAACAATTTCTGAAGAGAATATTATAAATAAGGAGGAAGAATAATGGAAAAACCTCTTTATCCTAGCAAGGTAATGCGTATTACTCAAGGTTACAATGAAGGCTCTCATCAAGATAGTTTTGCTATCGATGAAGCTGGAAAAGATACATCTATTAGTCCTATTTATGCTCCCTTTACTGGCATTATCAAAAAAATATATCAAAACGATGCCAATGAAGTATGGCTAGAAAGCGTAGACAAAGTACAATATCCTGATGGAACAATTGACTACATGACTATTCTTTTTGCCCACGCCAACGATGTAAGTAACCTATTTGTAGGCAAAAAAATTATACAGAATGAAGTTTTTTACTCTGAGGGAACTAAAGGCGAAGCTAACGGCAATCATTGTCATATTGAATGTGCTCAAGGAAAATTTACAGGTTCTGGTTGGTTCAAAAATAACTTAGGTAACTGGTCAATAAATAATGGCAAAAAACCAGAAGACTGTCTTTGGATAAACGATGAAATAACGATACTAAACAATTACAATTATAATTTCAAAAAAATAGAAGTAGAAGTATTAGAAGAAGAGCCTCCTAAAGAAGAAACTCCTAAAGAACCTAAAGAAGAACCTCCTGCAGAAATAACAACAGCACCTCAAGAAAAAGATGATGAAAAGCCCTTTGAAGAAACTAAACCACAACTTATTTTCACCTGTCCTAAAACGGACCTATACGGTATCTATTTAAAAAAAGATGAACAACTATTCTTAAAAAAATAACATTCTAAAAAGAAAAAAGGCCCACAAAGCCTTTTTCTTTTAACCTAAAGCAACATCTAAAATCATCATCACTGAAAAGCCCACTAAAGTAAACAAAGCCATTAAATCTTTTTTAGTATTAGTCTGACTTTCGGGAATTAATTCTTCCACCACAACATAAATCATTGCCCCAGCCGCAAAAGCTAACATGAAAGGTAATAACACTTGTATTTTTAAGACCAATATCGCTCCAATTACGGCTGAAATTGGCTCTACAATTCCACTTAATTGCCCATAGAAGAAAGCCTTACCTCTAGAAACACCCTCTCTTCTTAAAGGCAAGCTAACTGCACTTCCCTCAGGAAAATTTTGAAGCCCAATTCCAACAGCTAAAGTAATTGCCGATAATATAGTTGAGCCCGTAAATCCGTAAGCAGCTGCTCCAAAAGCAAAACCAACTACCAACCCCTCTGGAATATTGTGCAAAACTATCGAAAAGATAAGCATCATACATCTTTTTTTTCTATCCTTAGAAATTGTTTCTTTTTTGGAAAATAATGAATAAAACTTATCCCCTAAAAATAAAAGTAAACCTCCACTAAAAAAGCCTAAGAATACAACAAGCCATGATATCATATTAAGCTCATTTGCCATATCAATAGCTGGACTAAGTAATGACCAAAACGATGCCGCAACCATTACCCCTGCCGAAAAGCCTAACAAAGCGTCCATTATACTTTTATTTACCTTTTTAAAGAAAAAGACAATTGCTGCACCAAATAAAGTAACACTCCAAGTAAAAATACCCGCTATTAAAGCTTGCCAAACAGGACTAATTTTCATAAACCATGCTAATAAAATATCAATCACCATTATAAGATATGCAAACTTTCAAAAAAAGCTAGTACAAATAAAATACTAGAAGCACAAAAAATATCTAAATAATTATTGTAAAATTACCAAAAAATTATTATAATTAGGTATAGAATAGGAATAATGACTGGGGTGATTTAAAGTGATAGTCAGACTAATCAAAAAACGAAAAATTTATAACTTTGAATTACCAACTAAAGTTGCTGGAAACTACTGGATAACAGACAATGATTATCTAGGCAACTCTCGTAACTTAATTAATGTCGAAGAAGAAAACGGCGAATGGAAAATAAAAAGCGACTTTGAAACTAAGATAATGGCTGGCGATAAAGAAATAGAATCAGCTATTTTAAAAGATTATAGTCTTTATTTCTTAAAAATTAATACGGACAATGAATACGTAATCTTATATTGTTCTCCCTCTAATGATACCAACAGTTTAAAGCTTCGTCTAAAAAGAGAGGGCGAAATAATTATCGGTAACGATAATAAGACAAACATTGCTTATACATATCCACTTGTTTCTAAACAACATGCTAGATTAATTTATGGTAAAGGCAAGTGGGTAATTCAAGATTTAAATAGTAAATATGGAACTTATGTCAACAATCTAGCAACCACTGCTAGTGCCCTAGAATATGGTGATATTATTTTTATTATGGGTCTTCGTATTATTGTTATGAAAGATTCGCTTATAATTAATAACATTGGCAATTTAGTTCGTTTTGACAATAGCCTTTTTGAAGTAATGCCTCCTGTCATTCAAAAGCAAGTCGTTCAAGATAACCCTGATGAAGAGGGTATTGAATTTTTTAATGAAGAAGATTATTTTTACAAATCTCCTCGTTTTAAAACAAAAATAGAAGATGCTTTAATCACCATAGATTCACCACCTGCCAAAGAGCAAGAAGACAAAACCCCTCTAATTTATACCTTAGGACCTATGTTAACAATGGCTATGATGTCTATGATGATGGGTTATAATGCTTTATCTGGTGTCATTGATGGCTCAACTGATTTATCTCAAGCTTTACCATCACTAGTAATGGCTGGAGCTATGATGATGACTATGCTTTTATGGCCCGTTTTACAAAAACGTTTTCAAAAGAAGCAAAGAAAAGAAAAAGAACAACTTCGTCAAACCAAATACTTAGAATATATTGAATCAAAACGTCAAAAAATTCAAGCCGAAATGAAAATTCAACGTCAGATTCTAATCGATAATTATCTTCCCTTAAGTGCTACTAAGGAAATAATTTATAATCGTAAAAGAAATTTATGGGAAAGAGAACTAGAACAAGATGACTTTCTCGATTTAAGATTAGGTGTCGGCTCAACTGAACTACAAGGTAAAATATCATTCCCTGAAGAACATTTCTCTCTTGAAGATGATAATCTTTTACAAGAAGTCTACAAATTAGGAGCTGAATCAAGAACTTTAGAAAATGTTCCTATCTCTATTTCCTTTGCTAAAAATAACATCTCAGCTATCATAGGTACCGCTAAAAATAAAAAACAATTCATTGAAGGCCTAATTCTACAAATGCTAACCTTTCATAGTTACGAAGATTTAAAAATAGTTATTCTAACTAACGAGCAAAATGCCCAAAATTGGGAATATTTAAAAATAGCTCCTCATTGTTGGAGTAATGATAAACAAACCAGATACTTTGCTACTAACTTAGATGAAGCTAAAGAAATATCCCTAATCTTAGAAAAAGAATTTCAAGCTCGTAAATTTAAAGAAGTAAATGGTAAAATGGAAGTTAACAACACTGACTATCATCACTTAAAACCTTATTACGTTATTTTTACTGACGACTACAAATCTTTAAGAGATTTAGACATTTTAAAAGATATTTGTGAGTCAGGTGCTAATTATAGTTTTAGTTTAATCGTCGTAAGTCCAAGATTAGTTAATATTCCAAATGAGTGTAAAACATTTATAAGTATTGGCGACAAAGTATCAGGAGTCTTTGAAAATGAACTTGTATCCAACAAGCAAAAAGAGTTTATGGCCGATTTTGACCCAACTTTAAATATTTATGAATGTTGCAAAATACTTGCAAATATTCCAATTGATATAGCCAAAGAAACTAGAACACTACCTCAAGGATTAAGTTTTCTAGAAATGTATAATGTTGGTATGGTCGACCAATTAAATATTTTAAATCGTTGGAAACAAAATGACCCAACTAAGTCATTGCAAGCTCCTGTTGGTGTTGATAAATCTAGAGAATTATTCAAACTAGACTTGCATGAAAAAGCCCATGGTCCTCATGGCTTAATAGCAGGTATGACAGGTTCTGGTAAGTCTGAATTTATTATTACTTATGTCCTATCAATGGCTTTAAATTACCACCCTTACGAAGTATCTTTTGTATTAATTGACTACAAAGGTGGTGGCCTAGCTGGTGTTTTTGAAAATAAAGAAACCGGTATGAAATTACCTCATCTAGCTGGTACTATTACCAACCTAGATACTGTTGAAATGAATAGGTCCCTAGCTTCTATTCAAAGTGAATTAAGAAAAAGACAAAGAATGTTTAACGAAGCTAGAGATAAACTAGATGAAAGTACCATTGATATTTATAAATACCAAAGTCTTTATAGAAAAGGCCTAGTTGACAAGCCCATTTCGCATTTATTTATCATTTCTGATGAGTTTGCCGAATTAAAAGACCAACGTCCTGAATTTATGGACCAACTAATATCAACAGCACGTATCGGTCGTTCTTTAGGTGTCCATCTTATTTTAGCAACCCAAAAGCCAAGTGGCGTTGTCAATGACCAAATATGGTCTAACTCAAAGTTTAGAGTCTGCTTAAAAGTTCAAGATAAATCTGATAGTATGGATATGATAAAAGTACCCGATGCTGCTTCTTTAAAAAATCCTGGTCGTTTTTACTTACAAGTAGGTTACAATGAACTATTCGCTTTAGGTCAAGCAGCTTGGGCTGGAGCTCAGTATTATCCAACTGAAAAGAGAAAAAAGAAAATAGACCAATCAATTAATATTATTGATAATGTCGGCAACTTCATAAAAACACTTGATACTAAACAAAATGAAGTAGTAGTGGAATCTAAAGGTGAAGAAATAACTAGCATAATTAAATATATTGTTGATGAAGCTAAAACTGAACAAATAGCTATTCCTAAATTATGGCTAGATAGAATACCTGATGTAATATATGTTGATAGTATTAAAGAAAAATATCACTATGCAACTACTAAAAATGTTATTAATCCTATCATAGGTGAATATGATGACCCTGATAATCAAAAGCAAAATGTCCTAACACTACCTCTATCTCAAGATGGAAATACTATTATCTATGGCTCTACCGGTAGTGGCAAAGAACTAATGCTTACTAGTATTATCTATTCATGTATTACTACGCATGATTCTAAAGAAGTTAACTTTTATGTTTTAGATTTTGGTGCTGAAACACTAACTATGTTTAAAAATGCTCCTCATGTTGGCGAAGTTATCTTATCAACAGAAGCTGAAAAAATTAATAATTTATTTAAAATGATTCAGTTAATAATTGAAGATAGAAAGAAATTATTTGTTGATTATAATGGTTCTTATGATTTTTATATTAATCATGGAGGCAAACAAATTCCTTTAATTGTTATAGTTATCAACAATGTTGAAGCTTTCTTAGAAACATATCCTGATTATGAAGAATTAATGAATCAACTAACAAGAGAATGCTTAAAATATGGTGTTGTCTTCATATTTAGTACTAATGGAACTAATACTGTTAGATATCGTCTTCGTCAGAATTTTAAACAAAATGTTGTTTTACAATTTAATGACTCATCTGATTATAGTTCTATTCTAGCTGGTGTTAGAAAGAAAGAGCCATCTAAAGTATTTGGTCGTGGTTTAATTTCTCTAGATAATATTTATGAATTCCAAACAGCTTATCCATATACTGAAGAAAAAATGATTGATTATATTAAAGTAATTAGTCAAAAATTAAATAATATCTGTGATTTTAAAGCTAAACGTATCCCAATTTTACCAGAAATAGTTAACTTTGATTCAGTTAGAGATTTCTTAGGCTCACTAGAAACTATCCCTGTAGGTATAACTAAAGAAACTCTAGAAGTCGCAAGAATCAGTCTAGAAAATAGAAGAATGTACACTATCACTGGTGATGATATTTCTACAGAGCCAAACTTTATAAAAGGCATCATCAATGTCATTACCCAAGTACCAAATACTAGATGTATTGTTATGGATAGTAATAGTGTAATAGATGATGATGTTTCTTCTAATAAAGTTCTTTATCAAGCCGATAACTGTACAACTTCAATAGATAAATTAACTGCTTACTATGAAAAAGAAAAAGAAGCAAGTTCAGAAAATACTCTTATTTGTCTGCTTATCGGTATAAACTCCCTATTATCTAAAATAGATGGTGATAGAAAAGATAAGTTATTAACTGTTTTAAAAGATAGTACGCAAGCAAACATTAAATTTATTCTTATAGATACTATTGATAATATTAAGAGTCTAATGTATGAAGATTGGTTTAAAGCCAACGTTGATTTATCTGAAGGTATTTGGATAGGTAATGGTATAAGTAATCAGTTTACTTTAAAAGTAACAACTCAATCTCGATTACTACGTCAAGAAATACCTGCTAATTTTGGTTATATTATTTTAAAAGGCAAAGCTTATGTAATTAAATTACTTGCTAACGAATAGGAGGCTTTATGAATAAGAATAAAATATTAATAGAGTTAGAAATTCCTTTAATAGAAAAATCTTATGATTTATATATTCCTATTAATAAAACTATAGGTACTATAAAAAATCTAATAGAACAATCCCTAGTTGAATTAACTGAAAATTCTTATATTCCAAAGGAAGATAGTAATTTTTATAGTAAGGAAACTGGTGAGATTTATGATGTTAATATGATTGTTCGCCAAACTAATTTACAAAATGGCTCAAGAATTATCTTAGTATAAGGAGAATTTATGGATGATTATAAAAAATATGTTGAAGCAGTAAATAAAATTTATGAGTATTTGAATATTATGAAAACTAAATGGGACTCTCAAGATAATTATAATTATATTGAAAGTATTGAAGAATATAAGCCTATAGTTATAAAATATGCCGATGACTTTAAAAAGAATTCAGAGGAGGAAAGCCTATGATAGGTGAATTAAAATATGAAGAAATATCCGCAATCGCCAATGCTTTAAAAAAAGAGTCATCTATTATAAATGAGCTTATCAAAGATAAAAATATTCAAGAACTTTCTGATTTTACCGCTACCGTTGAAGGATACTCTAAGTATTTAGAAACTACCCTGGAAATAAACAAAGATGCTGATAAAGCTTTAGAGGAACTAGCTAGTAAAAAAAATTAATTTAAGCTAAAAAAACTGTCAAGAAATTAATTTGTTTTTTCCAGATAGTCCTATTTTCATATGGAGCGATAATAAAGGTTATTCAAAACTCCTAATAGTATAAGTCGACAAACAATTAATCACTAAAATAACAGAAAAATGTAAATTACTTACTCAATTTATGTAAAATTTATTTGAAATTTATAAAAACAATAAAAAATATGTTACAATTAGTGCGTACATAGTATTTTGATTATTAGGAGGTTTAATTATGGAAGAAGTTAAAAGGATTATGCCACAAAAAGATGGTATATACGCTATAACATTAAATCATCTTGGATATATAGTTCCAGGTGATAAACAATGCTTTAAAGAAGATAATAATGATGATAATCTAATGACTGGAGAAAATATAGAAGATGTTTATACATTAGTAACATATAAAGGAAACGGGTTGTTTGAAGAACATTACTCTAGGGAAAAAGCTATTATGTCTGTTCGTATTTATGAAACAGAGGAGGCTCCAACAAATGGATTATTTGCAAACTTTTCTGATGATAATTTACTTACTTATAATAACGAACAACAAAAAAATGCAAAATTTAAATTTTTTAAAAAAGTTCCATTAACAGTTGACCCACAAGATCTTATGCAAATTACACCAGAAATTATTTCAAAAATAAATACTAGTAATCTCGGAGATTCAGTAAGATCCTATATCGATTGGATGAAAAATTATGTTGAAAAAGAATTTGCAGAATATGAAATATCTGAAAAAGAAACTCCAAGAACAATGTAATAAAGAAGACGATAGCTCAAAGTGATAAGCCATCGTCTTTTTGTTTTTTTTGCATTCTCTATTATCTTTTCGATATTAGAATATTCTAGTAAAAGTACAAATTAATTAACTTTTTTACTTGGCATTGCGAAAAATGCTTTTTTTATTTATCCTTTTCTTCTAAATACTTTCTAATAATGTAAGCAATTTCCTCATCAAAATCTCGCTTTTCATCAGTCGCAACTTCCTGCAATTTTTTAAACAATTCTTCTTTTAAATCTAATGTAATTTCCATAACAACCCTCCTCCTACTTAATTGTACTAAATTTTATATACGAAATCAAGGGATAAAAAAAGCTTTTATTTTGACTTTAAAAGCATTTTTTCTTCAATATATTTTTCTATTATGTAAATTAGCTCAGAATTTATACTTCTTTTTTCTTCATAAGCTAATTGCCTCAATTGATTCCACAATTCTTCGGGAATTCTAATGTTACTAGAAATCATGCACATCACCACTAACATTGTACTAAAATATTGCTAGTAAAAGATAGACACAAAATGTTGCTATTTTAGTGTATCACATAAATCTATTGAAAATTCTTTTCATACTTCATCAATTTAACAGTAGGGTAATAATAACTCAAAATACTAATATAACTACAATTATTCTTAGCTAATTCATTTGCGCCATAAATGCTTAATCCTAAGAAATTTCCCCAACCCTTAGTAATTGTTTTTAAATAATTATTGTTAAAAATAAATGTAATTTCCAAAGACCTAAGCTTAAGTAACCTAACTAAATCATCTCCTGAAAATTCCTTATTATTAATTTTCACTTTTTTGATAAATTTTTTATTTTCCATTTCTAATATATCAAACTTAATATTTTTATCAAATCTAATTCCCAGAATACTTGCTAGTTCTTCATAACTAAAAATTTTTGTTTCAATATAATTAGGACAAGCTAAATCCCATAAACTATTTACTTTTTTCAAATAGGGAAAGTCTTTATTAGTATAAGTAAATCCACTATTACAATAATGCACAAAAGGTAAGATAAATTTTTTATTATAAGAAGCAAATTCCAACTCCGTTTCACTTATAGCCTTATCTATATAATTGTAATTTTCTTCATAATTTTTATCCCAAACTAGTCTATAATTATTAATATCCGCAAAACTTGCAAAGTAAGAATTAGCTTCTATAAAATTATTTTCTTCCATCATTTTAAATGCATAAGTCCTAAAAAAAATAGCTAATACTTTAAAAGTTTCTTTCTCTATATCAAAAAAGAAAAATCCCGCTAACACCCCCAACAAATATTCTCTCAAACTAATTTCTATTAACGAATTATCCTCTAATTTTACTGTAACTAAGTAATTACTATCACTTAAATTTTTATTACTTTTAACTTCTATAATATCAGGAACTCTACTAATATCTAAAGTCCTAACTACAATACCATCTACTATTAAATATACTTTTTTTCCATTAAAATTGATATTGTTATTTCTAATAAAATTTTTAGTCCTCCTACTAAGTTCCTCATTACTAGCCCCTCGACCTAACTCTTTAGAAAATTCTTCTTTCATATTTAAATATAAATACAAAATATCTTCTCTACCATTATTCCTAATTTCATATCTATAAAACATTATTATCACCTATTTATAGTATTAGGAATAATTTCTTTTCTATACAAAAAAGAATTAAAATTCAAAGTATTTTAACTCTTTCTTTTCATCACAATCCAATCCTGTTACATAGCTTTTATTAGTAAATAAACTCTTTAAATCAATATCTTTACCATTTATATAATCAAAGCTACCACATACTAATACTTTTGCTTGTTTTAATGCCTTCAAATATAAGTCGATAAATGATTCAGTACTTGTCATATCATAAACAGCTGGATTACGCCATTCTTTATGATTACTATTCAAAAAATTATGCTTATCTTCAAGTGGATAGTGATAACTAACTGCCTCAAATCGATAAGTCTTCTTTGTTGTAAAAGTATCAATAAATTTATATACATTTTTCTTTATACCATATCTATCTTTTCTAAATAGCACCAAAGCCCATTTCATTTGTTTTAAAGACTTATAATAAATCTTACTGATATTTTCTTGCTTATAAGTCTTTTTAAACGCATAGTCTATCACTTTATTTAACTTAGTTGAAAACTTTTCTAATGAAAAGCAAAATTTTTCTAATGGAAAAGTATACGGATTAGTCTTATTTCTTCTTCTAACCATATCATTATCGATAAAAGCTTCCATAAAACCATGAATATTATTATATTTATAAGTACTAGGCTTATCTTCATCAAATTGTCCTGTCTTATATATAACGTAAGGATGTACTGTTGAATCTAACATATAATGACATATAAATCCTACTAAAAATGAACTAACATCTTCATCATCACTTAGATTGTTTTCCTTAATATAGTTAATTAAGTTTATAAAAAACTCTTGCGTCTTATGGGTATGAAAATAATGGTCTAATTTTCTTATCTTTTTCCCTGGTAAAACAGAGAACAAATTATAAAACATTAATGGATCCGTTGACTGCCCAAACATCTTTACTCGTTTAACATTTAATTTATCCTTAATATTACTTGGTAATATTTCATAAACATCTTTAGCAAAATAAGCATGCGTAATTGTAGCTGGCATAATAATTCCCCCATTTCTATAAGTATAAGCACTTACTAAAATTATATCACACAAATTCACTAAATTTTCATATTTTTTCTACAAATATTATGATATAATCTATTGTAGGTGAGAATATGATAGAAAAAAACTTCAAGACTTTAGACGAGCAAGTAAAAATTTTAAAACAAAAAGGTATGACTATTCATGATGAAGCTTATGTTAAAGAAGTTTTACTTCGCGAAAACTATTTCTTTTTAAATGGTTACCGTCATCTTTTCATGAACTCATCTGAAGATAAAACTTTTAAAGAAGGCACTACTTTTGAAGAGTTATATAGTTTATTTTTATTTGACCGTTCATTTAGAAATATTTTATTTAAGTATTTGCTTGTTATTGAGAATAATTTAAAATCTATTACATCTTATCAGTTATCTAAAAAGTATGGTTATAAGGAAAGTGATTACCTAAAACCTAAAAACTTTACTAGAAAGCCTGATAAGCAAGCTCAACTAAATGATTTATTAAAGAAAATGAAAAGACAAATAAGAGTAAATTGTTCCCAACACTCAGCTACACTACATTATGTTTCTAATTATGGATATATACCATTATGGATATTAGTAAAAGTCTTATCTTTTGGAATAGTAAGTGAACTGTATTCTGTTTTAAAACCAGAAGACCAAAAAGAAATAGCTGACATCTATGGAATTGAGTCTAATATTCTAATGAACTATCTACCAATCCTCGCTAACTACCGAAATCTGTGTGCTCATGAAGATATTTTATATGAAAATAAAACCCAAAAATACATCAATGACACCGTTTTTCATAGTTTATTAAAAATACCGAAGGAAGATGATGAATATATTTATGGTAAGAATGATGTATTTGCTTTGATAATTATTTTAAAGCAAATGCTTATTCAAGAGGATTTTAAGAATATGTGTTTAGAAATTGATAATTGTATTGAAACACTAAACTATAATTTAAAAACTATAAGTATTGATAAAGTACTAGAGAAGATGGGCTTCCCTCTTAATTGGGAAGATATTAGAAAAATTGAAAGGAGCAAGTTAAATGTCTAAAAATAAAAGTAGTAATGAAAATGTTAAATTAGTTTTTTTAGTAATTTTTTCTTTTGTAATAGGTGGAGTAGTAATGTTTTCTATTCTAAAGTGGACACCTATTATTAATGAGGTTATAGGAAGTAGTAATAATACTGTTATTACTAAGAATGAAACACAAGTTTATGAAAAAACGTCTTTAAAGGCCGCAATTGACAAAATATATGATGCTGTCGTAGTTGTTCAAGTTTATAATAATGATGAACTAGCATCAACTGGTAGTGGCTTTGTTTATAAAGTAGATAATGAATATGGCTATATTTTAACAAATCAACACGTTGTATCAGATAGTAAAGAAATAAAAGTTGTTAATTCTTCTGATGAAGAAATAGAAGCTGAAACTTTAGGTAGTGATGAATATCTTGATTTAGCCGTTCTAAGAGTTTCAAAAGATAAAATAAAAATGGTTGCGAATATTGGTAACAGTGAAAAGATGAGTTTAGGTGATACTGTTTTCACAGTAGGTTCTCCAATGGGCTATGACTATCGTGGTAGTGTAACATCAGGTGTCCTATCTGGTAAAGACCGAATGGTAAGTGTTAGTGTAGGTAACTCTTCTAACAATGACTGGGTAATGCGTGTTTTACAACTAGATGCCTCTATTAACCCAGGAAATAGTGGTGGACCACTTCTAAATATCAATGGCGAAGTAATTGGCATTTGCTCTATGAAATTAGTTGATTCACAAATTGAAGGAATGGGCTTTGCTATTCCAATTGAATATGCCATGAGTCATGTAGAATCTTTAGAAAATGGCAAAAAAATTGAATGGCCTGTTCTAGGTATTAGTATGTTAAATACAACTGATACAATGAGCCTATATAGAAATCAAATTATGCTTGATAAAGATGTTACTGAAGGAGTAGTAATAGTTGAATGTGAAAAAGATTCAGCTGCCGCTAATTCAGATTTACAAAAAGGTGATGTAATTATTAAATTAAATGATGCTAAAGTAAAAGATATAGCTTATCTACGTTATGAACTATATCAATATCAAGCTGGTGATAAAATAGAAGTTACTTATATAAGAGATGGCAAAGAGCATAAAACAAAAGTTACTTTAGGTAAAAGTTCTGATTAAAATGTGTCAAATATAGGAAAAAACAATTGTAAATAAAAATGTAAATTGATTAATAGGTTTACATTTTTTCTTTATCTTTACATTTTAACATGCTAAACTAAAATAAAGAGGAGAGTGTGTATGAAAGAATATGAAAAAGATGAAGAAATAAGAAAAAGTGCAGAAAGAGAAAATGTACATAGAAAAAGAAATGATGACAAAAAATATTTTATAACAATAGGTGTTTTAATAATAGCCATACTAGGTTTAACTTTATATATAGTCTTAGAACAAAATAATGTATTTTCCAATAACAACAAAGAAACAAATAAAAATAATTCTACCGTTGTAGAAAAAGAAAATAATACAAATACTAATAATCAATCAAATAGCAATTCAAATGAAAGTTCTAATAATAGTAGTACGAATAATTCTAATACAACTGATAATTCTTCTAGTGCTACTTCAGGACTTGGAGGAGTACAAGCAACTCCATCAGGAGGTCAAGGAGGAGTTGTTGGACCAGACTATTTGACTGAGTTTAACTCTAATGGTTGCCTTAATGATGAAAATTCAATTTACACTTTAGTTACATCTAATAGTAATACTATAAATGCTTATGCCAAATTAAACACTGACAAAAAAACAATAAAATTTCGTGCTCATGATAATAACTACACAATTGTAATGTCTAACACTGTTGAAGATATTTTTATTAGTGGATTTGGTCAATCAGCCGGTGCTGAGACATTGCTATTTCTAATGAGCGATGGTACAGTTGAATATATGCCTATCGAAGATGCCATTAAAACGAACAACGTAAATTCCTATGGAAAATTACCAAATGTCTCTCATGTTATAAAATTCTTAATGGCAGAAGAAACTGCTCCAAATACAGTAGGTAGTTCCATAACTATTCTTGGTTTTAATAATGACAATAGTTTTTATGACTTAGGGCAAATTTTATATGCTACTGGAAATTATTTCAAAAACTAATTTTTATATAATATAATTAAGAGCACTTAACTAAATTGAGTGCTTTTTTAACGTAAAGTAAACTTTCTCTTTAAATTTAACCCAATAAATGGTACAATATAGCATTGAAAAAGGGATGGTGATATTACGCTAAAAATTTATAAAACTACTCCAGTTGAAAAGAAAATCAAAAAATGCAAAAAAATAACAACAGACTGTTGGATAGACTTAATTACACCTACTAAAGATGAAATAGCTAAAGTAATAGAAAAAACGCAAATTGATGAAGACCTTATTTTAAAAATGCTTGATGATGAAGAATTACCTCGTATTGAACAAAGCCAAAATGCTACTTTAGTAGTTATAGATACTCCTTATTTAAAAGAAAAAGACGATGACCATAAATATAAAACCTATCCATTAGGAATAATTATTACTAAAAATAATTACGTTATTACCGTATCTCCTAAAAAAACAAATATTCTTGATGCCTTTAAGCAAGGTAAAATAAAAGACTTTCGTACTGCCAAAAAAACACGGTTTTTAATTCAAATTTTAATTAATACATCAAGTTATTATTTAAGAGCTTTAAAAAATGTAAACAAAGATATTGAAGAAAAGGAAAAAGTCCTAAAAAAATCAACAGAAAATAAAGACTTAATAGACCTTTTAGAAATAGAAAAAACCTTAGTTTATTTCATTACTTCCTTAAAAGCCAATGATTTAGTCTTAGAAAAATTATCTAAGGGAATAATCTTACCTTTGTTTGATAATGATGCTGACCTTTTAGAAGATGCTATTATTGAAAATAAGCAGGCTTTTGAAATGAGTACTATTTATAAAGATATTTTATCATCAATTACTGATACTTATGCCACTATTGTTTCAAATAATCTTAATTTAATTATGAAGTTTTTAGCTGGAGCTACTATCGTACTATCTATTCCTACTATGATATCTTCATTCTTAGGAATGAATGTTCCTTTAGGCTCTATTAGTACAAATGAAAATGCTTTTTCAATTTTAATTGTTGCTTCATTTGTCATATCATTATTAATTGCTTTAATTCTTCATAAAAAAAATATGTTATAATGAGTAAGAATATAATGATAAAGAGGGATAATTATGCTTGAAAAATATAAGAATATTGATGAAGAGTATTATAGAATAATAGAAGATTTAGTTGATAATGCCATTGTTTTAAAAATGAATGAGTTTATTCAACACGGCAATACAACGTGCTTAAAGCATTGCCTAGATGTATCTTATAAAAGTTATAAATTTGCTAAGAAAATGCACCTTGATTACAAAGCAGTAGCAAGAGCTGCTCTTTTACATGATTTTTTTCTTTATGACTGGCATAAAGCCTATAAAGCAACTCGCTTATTAGAAAAACATGGCTATACTCATCCTAAAAAAGCTCTAGATGATGCCCTAAAATATTTTTCCTTATCACCAAAAGAAAAAGATATAATTTTAAAACATATGTGGCCTTTAACATTACGAAGCATTCCTAAATATAAAGAGTCCTTTTTAGTTTGCTTTGTAGATAAATACATCTCATCCGCTGAAACAATTAAATATCATTTAAGACTAAAAAGAGGCTAAACGCGAAAAAAATTATTTGCTTACCAAGAATAGTGTGCTACAATAAAATTAATTAAATTATTAAAGGAGTAGTACACTTATGAAAAAAGAAGAAATTACACTAAAAAACACTAAACAAGAAATTTTAGATGCCTTAAATGAAGCCCTATTAAGAGAGAAAAATGCCGCTAAAGTTAAATCAAATCCTATTGAAGAAGCTAAAGCAAAGCAAGTTGAAAAATCTGTAACTGAAACTAAGAAAAATGTTGAACAAAATATTTTTTCTCAAGAATTAGTTAATAAATTTAAAGATTTAGAAATTGCTATTAGTGCAGAAGAGGAAAAATTACAAAATTTATATGGTGTTGAAAAAGAACTAAATAATTTAACTTTAGTTATCAATACTGGCAAAGACTTTTTAATTGACTTAGAAAATCATAAAAAGAATGAATCAGCTAAAATAGAAGAAAACTTAAAAGCTTTAGAAGCTGAGTACACTAAAAAGACTAATGATTTAGTTAAAGAATTTGAACTAAAAAGCGAAAGCCTAAAGACTGAGAGAAAAAGAGAAACTGAAGAATATGATTATAAAATCAAAAGAGAACGTGAACTTGCCAACAACGCTTGGGAAGATGAGAAAAAGTCTCGTGAATTAGCCCTAAAGCAGACTGAGGAAGAAACTAAAAAATTATTAGCTGAAGCTAAAGATAAAGCTAAATATCTTGAAGATTTAGAAAAGAAAGTAAATGATATACCTAACTTAATAAATAAAGAATATGAACGTGGTAAAAAAGAAGCTACTTCTGAGTTAGAAAAAGAGTATAAATATAATACTGAGCTATTAAAGAAAGATTTTCAAAATACTATTGATAGACAAAATGATAAAATTGCATCCCTACAAGAAGAGTTAAGTAAAGCCAGTGCACTAAATACTAGCTTGCAAGAAAAAATGGATAAAGCATATATTGAACTAAAAGAATTAGCAACCAAAACAGTTGAAGCTAATGGTGGCGTTAAAATTTTAGGTCAAAATAATCAAAATGAAAATAAATAAGAATCTATGGAACTATCCGGATTCTTTTTTTGTTAGCCTCTATATTGTAAAAATAAAACAATTGTGCTATAATAGGGCACAATTAACTAAAAAGGGGGCTCAGTATGTTTCATTTATTTGATATCATTCCAGCCAAATTCTTTTCACTTTTATCATCACCATCAAGACAGACGTATGCCGATATTTTATTTTTCATTTACTCAAAATCATCTGAAAGTAACAGTTACACTTTTTTAAAAGAAGACTTTATTAATTTAATTAACGATTATCTAGAACAAAATATAAACGCAGAAATTGATAATGATGAGGATATAGAACTTAAAGATTCCAATGACAAAGCTAATTTTATTTTCCGAAAATTAAAACAATGTGGTTGGATAGATACAGAATATGGTAAAAACCAGCAACTATATGTAAATTTTGAAGACTATGCCATTTCCTTTTTAGATACTTACTACAACTTTGGTGAAAGTCGCAATTTAGAACTAAGTAGCTATGTCTATAGAATTTATCATAACTTAGAAAGATTAGAAATAAAAAGAGGTTACTTCACTATTCAAGACACTATAAATCAAGCTAATGATTTACTTAAAAAATTAAGAAGTCTAAACTCTAATATAAAGAAATATATTAAACGTATTACTAATTTAGAAAACGCAACAGAAGAAGAACAATTAGAAGAAATACTATCTCAATTACTTGGTGAATACAAAGAAAAGATTATTGATGATGCTTATTATTATATGAAAACTAATGATAACCCCCATAAGTATAAAATTCCTTTTAATAATATCTGTGCAAATATCAAAGAAAATACTGTATACAAATCATCTATCATTGAGCAAATTGTAAAAGAAGACAACATTGCTGAAACAGCCGCTACTGAAAAATTTTATGAATCTATGCATTTCTTAGAAGGCATTTTTGACCGCATCATTACAATTATGGAAGAAATAGATATCAAAAATAGTCGATATATCACTGTTGCGATAGAAAGAATCAAAATGCTTATGAATCATAATGCTAACGTTGAAGGATACTTAATAAATATTTTAAAAAACTTCTCATTACTTGAAGAAAATGATATGACTTTTAAATTATTTGATGCAAGAAACATCATAAAAACATCACTTTACACGCCAAGAACAAGTATCGTCTTTTCTGAATTGCCTATAGAAAGTACCACTAATTCCAATACTACCATTGAAAAAGCCTTTTACCACCAGTTAGCAACAAACCTAAAGCATTCTAAAAAAGAAATAAATAAGCAAATTATGACTATGCTAAGTACCAAGCAAAACTTAACAATAAAAGATTTTAATATCAAGCAAAAAAGTGAATTTATCAAAGTTCTCCTAGCCTTAATTTATTCTAAAGAAACAACTTGTGACTATCAAGTCCTATGGCAAGATACTGAAGAAGTAATTG
Source organism: uncultured Bacilli bacterium (assembly GCA_947624045.1). Lineage (GTDB taxonomy): Bacteria > Bacillota_I > Bacilli_A > RF39 > UBA660 > CANRGD01. The sequence continues at coordinate 5,257 of CANQIL010000011.1, read as the reverse complement.
ATAATATTCATATCCCATCATTTATAATAGAAAGGAAAAAGAAAAATGAATGAAGCCCTTACCATATTTACTGAAGAATACCAAAAATTATCAGATAAAGACCAAGAAACTTTTGCTTATCTTACCAACAAATTAATAAATGTTAATTATTTAACTGCTAGTAAGGAAGAAGACAAGAAAGACTACTATTTTATCGTTACGCACTTTACTGTTTTTAAAAATTATTTTCTACTTAGTGCAAGAGAGCTAACTCATTATAGTCTACAAAAAACTTTAGTTCTAACATCTGAATATACTAAAAAGTTATCTCTTAATAAAAATAATAGTCTTTTACTATTAATATTAAGATTACTATATCATCAAAAATTACACGATATATCTTTAGAAAACAAAGTTATTACTTCTATTGGTGAACTTCAAAGTAAATGTGAACAATTTAATTTTGATAACTTACAAAGATTTAAAACAATTGATTTAACAACCGGTCTTACTTTATTTAAAAAGTATAATATTATAAATTTCAAAGGTACTAATTTTCAAAAAGATGACACTTTAATTGAAATTTTTCCTACAATTCAATATGTCGTAGAAGTAAGTAATATAAAACAGTTAAATGATAAAATTAATTCTTATCAAGAAAAAGGTGATAGTTATGAAGAAAATAACGAAGATAAAATTGATTAATTGGCATACTTTTTATAATCAAACATTTGCAATTAAAAACAACACTTTACTAACAGGTATCAACGGAAGTGGTAAATCAACTTTATTAGATGCTATCCAATATGTCTTAACAGGAGGCAAAGCTAAATTTAATCAAGCTGCTGGTGATGTTACCAAAAGAACATTAGAATCCTATGTAAGAGGTAAATTAAGTTTAAGTAACAAAGAATATTTACGAGCTCAAGATGTTACTTCTTATATAGCTTTAGAGTTCTATGATGATTTAGCTAAGAAATATGATGTTATAGGTGCCATTATCCAAATACCAAGTACTTCTAATCTAACAAGAGGCTTTTTTCGAATAGCTAAATGTCAATTAACTGATTCTTTATTTATTGAAGACAATATTCCCATTAGTATGAATAGATTTAAAAGAAAAGAAAATGTTGAATATTTTGATACTACTTCTGAAATATCTAAAATGCTCTCTTCCTTTTTAGGCATACCTCATCAAAAATATTCTGAGTTACTAACAAAAGCCTTAGCTTTCAAACCTATTTCTAATATTAATGACTTTGTAAATACTTTCTTACTTTCTGAAGATAACATTTCTTTAGAAAATCTTCAACAAAATATAGAACAGTTTCGTAATCTTCAAGAATTAATTGCTAACGAAGAAGCTAAAATTGCTGAACTAGAAAAGTTAGAAGACTTAAATAATAATTATTTGAAAACTGAAGAAGATATTTCTAAAAATAATTACTTCTTAAAAAAGCTCTCTTTAACTAAAATTACTAAAGAATTAGAAGAAATATCTTTTAAGTTAAATAAAAATACTAATGAAGAAAATCTTTTAAAAGAAAAACTAGAAAATATAAATAATGATATTAGTAATCTTAATGTAATGATTTCTAAATATGAAACTAGATTATTAGAACATGAAGAATATAGACTATTAGAAGATTGGAAAGAAAAAGAAAAAGAAACTACTGAAACGGTAAAAGCCTTAAAAAAAGATTTGAATAATTTGAATGACTATATTAAAATGGCTCAAAAGAATTTAAAAGATTATTCTTGGTCTTCAAAACTTACCAAGTTAGATGTCTATACAACTGACTTTACTCAAATTAAAGATACAATTACTGATATTTATCATCAAGCTACTATAGCTAAAAATGATATTGATGAAAAATTATATAATACTAATACTAATCTAAAAAAATTAAAACTAAAGCTTACCGAAATTGAAAATAATCTATCTTTATTAAAGGCAAAAAAGTTTCCTTTTCCTAATAGTGGCATAACTTTACTTCAAACAGAAATAGCTAGTTATTTAAAAGATAAGTATAAAAAAGATATAGAAATAAGACCATTATGTGAATATCTAGAAATAACAGATGAAAAATGGCGTAATGCTATAGAGGGCTATTTAAATACTCAAAAATTTGATTTAATTATTGAACCCAAATATTTTGATGAAGCCTTAAATATCTATGAATCTATTAAAAAAGACAAAAAAATTTCAGGCGTTGGTCTAGTAAATATTGCTAAAATAAGAGAAAAAGTTTCTAAAAATGATAATTCTAATGATAATCTTTCTAATTATGTTACATCTTCAAATATATATGCTAAAGATTATGCCTTTTACTTATTAAATAGAGTCACTTGTTGCCTAGATGTCAATGATTTAAAAAAATATGAAAACGCTATTACTCCAACTTGCATGACTTATCGTAATCATACAGCAAGACAAATTAATCCTGAGGCATATAAATATTACTACATAGGTGAAGATGCCTTAAATCAACAAATTAAAATGTATGAAGCTGATAAAGCTACTACAAGTAAGTCTTATAACGAATCAGTAGAAAGATATAATAAATTAGATTTATCACAAAACAATTTAAAAAATATTGATTTTGATTATATTTTTAAATCTCTTCCTCAAATTCAAAAGTATATAGATTCAACTAATGAACTAGAAACAATAAAAAAACGTCGCGAGTCATTAAATGTTGATAACTTATTTACTAATGTCATAGAAGAAAAGAAGAAATTAGAAGAAGAAAAGTCTCTAAAAACTAAAGCTTTTAATGAAGTAAATGAATCACTAATTTCCATACGTGCTACTAACCAAACTTTATCTAATGATATGAAAAATTTACAACTAGAACATGATGAATATAAGGACTCTCTTAAGAGTTATACTGATTATGAAGAAGATTTTAAAAACTTACTAGCCAATAAAGATATTACTAAATTAGAAAAAAGCTTAAAAGAAGATAGCAATTTCTTAAATAATTCATACATTGAATTAAAAACTAAAATTGAAAATTTCCAAGAAGGCTATAATAGTAAATATCAATTAGATGAAATTACTTCTATTGATAATGTTGATTATTATCTTCAAGAATTATATCGAATGCGTGAAAAAGATCTAAAGAAATATAAGTCTAAAAGTATAGAATTTGAAGAGCAATGTCAAAAAAGCTTTCATGAAGATTTTATTAGTAAATTAAAAAATAAAATATATTATGCTGAAGAAGAATTAAAAAATCTAAATAAAGCTTTAAAAAATAGTTATTTTGGTAAAGATAAGTATGAATTTATATATACTAGTAGTAATGACCCAGAACTTGCTAAATACTATAAAATAATTACTAGTGGTAAAGATTACCAGATAAATACTTTATTTGAAGAACACTTATCTTTAGAAGAACAAGATACTATGGATGAATTATTTGAAAAGATAACATCTTCAACTTCTCTTGATACTATGAACAAAGTAGTAAGTGAATATACTGATTATCGTCGTTATATGTCTTATGATATAAAAATAACTAATGAAAATGATGAAACATATTATTTTTCTAAAGTATCTAAAGAAAAAAGTGGTGGTGAAATTCAAACTCCATTCTACGTTATCATTGCCGCTTCCTTTGAACAACTTCTTCGTTCTTCTAAAAAGGATAGTTCTGTAGGTTGCTTTGTTATGTTTGATGAAGCTTTTAATAATATGGATGAATCTCGAATTGAAGCTATGATGAATTTTTATAATAGTCTTAATATTCAACTTATGATAGCTGTACCTCCAAATAGAATTGCTACTATAATACCTTATGTAAATACTAATTTATTAATTTTCAAAGATAACAATATTTCTTATGCTAAAACAGTAACGTTAGATGAGATTGCCTTTAATGAAGAATAATTATGAAAAAATAATCTTAGAGAAATTAATAAAAAAGTATGAAAATAGTAGTGTTTCTAAAAATATTACCGTAAAAAGAAGAATATCTTTAATTTTTGATTCTAAAAATATGCCTAATTACGTATCAGATGATAGTTATTTATATGAAGATGCTATAGAACAAGCTGTTAGTAATTTAGAAAATTTACATTTTATTGAAGCAAAGAAAAATAAATTATATAAGCAAATTGAAAGAGTTTATTTAAATATTGATTATATAAATGAAATCTATAAGTATATGAATACTTTTTCTCCTCAAGAAAAAAATCAAAGGTACTTAGAAATTATAAAAAAATACTATAATAAAGACAGTCTAGTAAAATCGTTTTGTGATATTATTACTAATAAGTTAGATTCTTTTCAGTCAACCAAAAAGTATTTTAATAATGAAAAAGAATTAGAAGAAATATTAGTAGTACTAGATAAGTTATCTAAGCAAAAAACAGAGATAAGTCGTCGTAAATTTAGTGCTAAATACTTACATGATTCTAAAAGACTAGAGGCAATTAGTAGTAAAATTTGCTCAATCATAAAAGAATGCACAGACTATGAAGAAGAGGATTGCTTACTTCATTATAACGTTTATAAAAACCCTAACTTTGTCTATATTAAAGGAAATGCTACTTTTAAAATAAATAATCAAGTTATAAATTTACAAGATTTACAAACAGAACTAGTCTTATCAAGTAATCAAATCTTAAATTTAGAAGTTTTATCTCTACCTTGTCAGGAAATTATAACAGTTGAAAATTTAGATAGTTTTTATAATTATCCATCAAAAGATAGATGTATTTTATATTTAGGTGGCTTTCATAATGAAATTAGAAAAGTATTGTTATTGAAACTTTATAACTTTAATAAGCAAATCTCATTTTTTCATAGTGGTGATATTGATGTAGGTGGTTTTTATATTTTAGCTCATTTAATAGAAAGTACAAATATAAATTTTGATACTAAGAAAATGGATATAGAAACACTAATAAAATATAAAAATTATGCTATTAAGCTAACTTCCAACGATAAAGTTCGCTTACAAAAATTAAAAGAAAATAAAAATATGTATAAATATCTTGATGTCCTTAATTATATGGAAAAAGAAAATATTAAATTGGAACAAGAAAACATTGATTATGAGTAGTATAAAAGCTACTCTTTTAATTGCATTAAAAATTTAATATTATCACCAAATGCCTATAATTTCATATTGTATACTAGAGGTGAAATTATGAATAACAATTCTTTAGTAGGTGTAATTGTAGATAGCGGGCATGGAGGTATCGGTTAAATCCAAAAATAGAAGAAATGGCTATTTTGGTAAGCAAATACAAGGGTTTAAGGTACTTG
>CANQIL010000010.1 GCA_947624045.1 uncultured Bacilli bacterium | reverse complement strand
TTCTTGACAAAAGAAAAACCTTATACAATAAGGCTTAGAATACTTTTTCAATTTCTATCAACTGTCAAACTCGGGAGTACTCTTTTTACAATTATTAATTTACTTGAATAATTAAAAATAAAAATTACATTTAACGCTTAAAAAAATTAATTTAATTGCTCCAACTTTTTCTTTTCTAATTTTTTAGTATAAAATATTTGCAAAATAATGTAAAAGGGCAATATTACCAAATATAACCGCTTTTGTTTTGTCGAAATATGTGCTATAACCCGAGTTTGACAGTTGATGAAATATAAAAAGTTTAATTTTTGTTGAAATTAGGCTTTTCTTTCTAATTTTTGTATGGTATTATATTATTGTATAGAGAGTATAGGCAGAATATGTATCTTGATTGTTTTAAATGAAAGGAAAACCATTTTTGAGAATTGTTGAAAATTCACTATTTTTGAAAATTGGAAAAAAAATAAAAGAAAGACTATTAAAAATTTAGGCTTTGAAGAAAAATTTGATTATAATAGTTATAAACTGAGAAAACCTACGGATGATATAAAAAAATTATTAGAAATATATGTAATTTTTTATTGCCAAGCAATAAAGAAATTACTGCATTAAAAAATAGTATACTAAGTAAAAAAATTTAGGTGAACTATTTGTACAAACAAAAAAACTTCATTTTCCCTTATAATAATTGGAAAAAATGAAGTTTTTAATTATTTAAAGTGTCAAACTCGGGAAGTATTTGCAAAATAATGTAAAAGGGCAATATTACCAAATATAACCGCTTTTGTTTTGTCGAAATATGTGCTATAATGGAACTTACTAAAGGTGGTGAAATATTTGGATTTAATAAGAGTAAGAAACGTTGAAAAGAAATATAAAAATGGTGTAACAGCCATATATGACTTAAATCTTGCTATTGAAAAAGGCTCTTTTGTCTTTGTAATAGGTGGTTCCGGTAGTGGAAAAAGTACATTAATTAAAATGCTCTACCGTGAAGAAAAACCAACTAAAGGGCAAATAATAGTAGGTGGCTTAGATGTAGCCAAATTAAAAAATAAAAAAGTATATAAACTACGCCGTAAGTTAGGTATAGTTTTTCAAGATTATAGATTATTACCCAAATTAACAGTTTATGAAAATGTGGCTTTTGCCCTAGAAGTAATTGGTGCTAAAAAAGATGAAATTCGTCAAAAAGTTCTAAAAGCTCTAGAAGATGTTGATTTAAAAAATAAAGTTCATAATTATCCAGACCAATTATCTGGTGGTGAGCAGCAAAGAGTTGCGATAGCAAGGGCTATAGTTAATGACCCAAAACTTTTGCTTTGTGATGAGCCCACTGGAAATCTTGACCCTGAAAAAAGTATGGAAATTATGAAAGTCTTAGATGACATTAACAAATCTCGAGGAACAACAATTATAATGGCAACTCACGATAAAGAAATTGTTAATAAAATGAAAAAGCAAGTAGTTACCTTAAAAGATGGTCGTTTGGTAAACTTTAAACAGAAAGGAACTTATGATGATGAAGCCGTTTAGAATGTTAGGAAGAAGTATTAGAGATGCCTTAAAAAGCTCCGTCAGAAATTTAAGTTTATCTCTAGCCTCAATTTCATGTATTACTATAACTTTAATTATTGTAGCTGTTGCCATCATAGCTTCAGTAAATGTTGAAAAAGTTACAGAAAAACTTGAAAAAGATTTGACCATAGTTGTTTTTATGGAAAATGATACAACGGAAACAGAAATAGAACACACTAAAGAAATGTTTTCTAAAATTAAAAACATAGATACTTACAAATTTAAATCAAAAATAACTGTTAAAGATGAAATGAAACAAGAATCTGAAATTTTAGGCACTGTCCTTGATAGTTTTGAAGGTGATGAAAGTCCCCTAAAAGATACTTTTCAAATTAAAGTAAAAGATGTTTTAAATATTTCTGATACAGCTAAAACAATTGAAAAGCTCGATAAAGTAGCTGTAGTAAGATATGGTGAGGGAATGGTTGATAAGCTAATTAAAGCTTTCTCATCTATTCAAAAGATAACTTATGGTATCGTTATTGCCCTAATCATAGTAACTATTTTCTTAATAATTAACACAATTAAATTAACAATATCAACTCGTAAAAGAGAAATCAGTATTATGCGTCTTGTTGGAGCCAGTAACTTTACTATTAAAACACCATTTATAATTGAAGGTATGTTTTTAGGACTATTAGGTTCTGTTGTACCAATTGCTTTAACTATATTCGGATATCAAGCTTTTTATGAGCATTTTGGTGGCCATCTCTTTTCAAGAGTTATAGTTCTAATTAAGCCAGAGCCATTTTCTTATATGATTTCTCTAATTATTCTAGGAATTGGTATTCTAGTCGGTATGATTGGTAGTGCTAGTGCCGTAAAGAAATACTTACGCGTTTGATAAAAAAAGTATTAAGCTTACTTCTAGTAATAATAGTCATTGTAACTACAATTGCACTACCTGTAGATACAAAAGCTCAGACTATTAAAGAATTTGAAGCTGAAGTAGAAAAATATACCAAGGAACTAGAAGAAAAGAAAAACAAAATAGCTAAGAATGAAGAAGAAGTAGCTTCTATAAAAGCAAAAATTAGTAACATTGAATCACAAATAAAGCAAGCTGAACAAGACATAGTTACTCTACAAGCTGAAATTGACCAGTGTAATAAAGATATTGAAAAGAAAACAGAAGAAAGTAAAAAGATACTAGAATATTATCAAATATCTAATGGTAATAATATTTATTTAGAGTATGCTTTTGGAGCAACTGATATAACTGATATGATTTATCGTATGTCTATTGTTGAACAGTTAACTGAATATAATGAACAGGTTATGCAACAACTTGAAGACCTTATCAAAAAGAATGAGCAACAACAAAAAGATTTGGAAGCTAAAAAAGTTGAGTTAAATAATTTAAGAAAAGATTTAGAAAGTCAAAAAGAAAGAATCAATGCTGATACTGCTTCTTTAAGAGAGGGAGCTAGTACTATAGAAGACCAAATAAAATCAGCTAAAACACAAATTCAATATTTGAAAGATTTAGGTTGTGGTGAAAATGAAACTCCAGAAGCATGTACTTATAGAAAAAATCAAAGTTCTGGTGGCTCAGCCTCTATTCCAAGTACTAATGGATTTTATCGACCAATAGAATATGGTTATATAACTCAAGGTTATTCAGGATATGGTGGTCATTTAGGAGTCGATTTAGGAAGTTCCAATAAGTCTATTGAAATTTATCCTATCGCTAATGGTTTAGTTACAGCTAAATATTATGATAATGCTGGAGCTCTAGTTATAAAAATTAGACATAATGTTGGAGGAAGTTATATTTATTCAACCTATGCTCATATGCGAGCTTGGTACGTAAATATTGGCCAATATGTTACTGAAAATACCGTTTTAGGTCTTATGGGTATGACAGGAAATGCAACAGGTCCACACTTACATCTAGAAATTACAACTTGTGACTGGAAGTCAAGTGGTGGTGGTTGTACTTGGGCTCAATATCAAAGAAGGTCAATTAATCCTGCCAATTATATAGCCCTACCATCTAGATGGAGCAATCGTTAGATAATTAAAAAATCGTGAAGATGTAAAAAAATCTTCATGATTTTTTTTCGCGTCAAATTATTGTGCAAATGTACAAAAAAAATTAAAAAGTTCTTGACAAGACCCAATGGGGGTGGGGTATGCTATAGTTAGATAAAAATAGAAACAGTGGAAAAGTTGGTGTTAATATGAATAGTAGAAAAACTAAATTAATTATAATTGCTTGTCTATGTATAGTAGTCCTTGGCTTGTCAATTGGTTATGCAGTACTTTCAGCTAATTTAGAAATAAATGGTACAGCTAAAGTAGAATCTAAATGGGATGTAGTCTTTTTAAAAGATGAAATTAAGACTATCAAAACAGGCACAGCAGAGTGTGATATAGGTAAAGTTTCAGGTACTTCTATAGAAAATATGAGTGTTGTTTTTAATAAACCAGGAGATTCTTGTACTTTTACTGTGCCAGTTAAAAATACAGGTAATATTCCAGCAAGATTAGTTGACGTAACAGGCAAAAGCTCTAATTTAACTTTTTTAGGTGATTCAAAAGACCAAGATATTTTAAGAAACAATGTTACTTATGAAGTAAATTATGGTAGAAATTCAATAAAAAGTACAACTGATTTTACAACAATACCAGTATTAAAAGAAAATGCAACAGAAACAGTAACATTAAAAGCAACTTTTCTAAATTCATCTACAGAAATGCCTACAGGAGAAGTAATAATAGGCGGATTAGATAGAGCTTTTATTTATGAAAATGTTGTAAATGGTGATGATAGTAGTACAGTAACACCAGTAGTTGATAATATACCAAATCCACCAGAATTAAATGGCGATATGATACCGGTTTATTATGATAAAATAGATGATACAACAGGTACATGGAAGAAAGCCGATGTAAATAATGAAAATAATAATTGGTATGACTATTCCAAACAAGTATGGGCCAATGCGGTAACAGTAGTTGAAAGTAAAAGAAATGAAATGAAAGATGCAAAAGTTGGAACAGAAATTGATATGGATGATATAAATACAATGTGGGTATGGATACCAAGGTATTCTTATACAATAAAAAGCGAAGATGGAAATAATTATTATGGTAAGGCTAGTTTTGGAAATAGTAGTCCATCACAAGAATTGCCTGGTGAAATAGATGTAAAATTTATTTCTAAAGTAACTGAAACAGGAACTGCTCAGTATACAGGAAGTACTCCAACAAATTGGCGAACCAATGAAGCTTTTGACTTTGGAGGAGAAAAGAGAAATGGAATATGGGTAGGTAAATTTGAAACAACAGGGAGTTTATCAAAAGATGTGCAAGCTTGTGTAAATGAATCTTGTGATGTAAGTAAAGTAACTATTAAACCAGGATTAACTTCACTTAGAAATCAAACGATAAGTAGCTTTTATTTTATGTCCCGAAGCATACAACTTAATAATACTAATACTTTTGGATTTAATGCAGATAGTGGCGACTTACATATGATGAAAAATGATGAGTGGGGAGCAGTAGTATATTTATCCCAAAGTAAATATGGCAAATATGGAAATAGTGAATATACAGGAGCAAATAAAGAAGTATATATAAATAATGATAGTGGTCATATAACGGGACACAGTGGAGGAAGTCCAAGTGTTAACAGTTCGGCAAAGAATTATGCATATAATGATATAACTAATTTGGGTAATGGCCAAGGTCAAGCCGGCCCCGGAGCTTCAACAACAGGAAACATAACAGGAATATATGATATGTCAGGTGGAACTAATGAATATGTCATGGGAGTTTTGGAATATGACGAACAGGGAGTAACTGAACATAATGGAGAAATTGCCACAGGTACATCAGAATTTAAAGGTTTAAATAGTAGTGGAGATACAACCGGGGATTATGACTTGCCAAATGAAAAATACTATAACAAATACAAAAGTGCCAAGCCAACTTTTAACAGTTTTCCAAATGTAAAATTGGAAAATACTTGTAATGGAGGAATATGTTATGGACATGCTTTAGGTGAGACCTATGGAGGAAACAGTGGAAAATATGGTTGGTACGGTGATTATGCCTACTTTGTCACCAGAGGTAATCCGTGGTTTATACGTGGCGGCGATTGCACCTATATCACGGGAGCAGGAGTGTTCGGCGTAAGTAGCACCGATGGTAATTTCAATATCTACAACTCTACCCGCCTAGTCCTCACCCCCTAATTTTTCTATGACCTTATATAATTAACGACCTTGTCAAGTTAACTGTGTAATTTACGTAAAGAAAACTGCTACTTCAAAGTCAAGTAACAGTTTTTTAAGTTTCTCTTATTTCTGATTTAATACTTCTTTTATTTTACTAGAAGCAGCTTCTACTGTACTCATATCTGGAGTCATTATCCAAGACTGAGCCGTACCAAGATGACCAACACCTACAGAATCAGTACCATCAACACTTTGCTCCTCAATGTTAAAATTAGGATTTTCAATAACAGCTTTAATCAAATTTTTAATAGTTCTATCATTCATATCTGTAGTATATAAACCATCTAAAGCTAATAACACCTCATTATAATTAGTTAATGTCGTAATAGAAGCTAACTTCTTAGCTATACTTATAAGTATCTGTCTACAATTCTTTTGTCTATATCTATCTCTACCAGGAAGAGCCATTCTTTCTCTAGCAATAGCTAAAGTTTCAAGTCCATTATATGTCTTACAACCTTTAATTACGTGAAGCTTTTGTCCCACACTATCATCATAAGTATCTTGTGTAAGAACATGGGTTGTTGTAAATTCTATATCCGAGCAAAAATCAATTCCACCCAAAGTATCAACTATATCAACTAAGCTACTTGTATTTAAATTTATTGTATAATCAATATTTATTCCAAATAACTTTTCAAGTGCCTCTTTACTAACCTCTACATCCAAAGACCCTAAACACATCAAAGTATCTTTCATATTATAAGCCGGAACATCAATATAATAATCTCTTGGTATAGAAGTTAAAACTACTTTTCTAGTCTTCGTATTTACAGTAGCTATCAAATTATAATCTCTCATAATTCCCGTAAAATCTAAACCATTAATATATACATTATAAACATCAGGCGTTTTATCATTAACCTCTAATTTTTCATAAATAGTAAATTCATGTAATATCTTAAAATTATTAATATCTAACAAATTAGTTGAATCAAATAAATAATCATAATTGGCACTACTTATTAAAAAATAGCCATTATTACTTAAAATATTACTCATTGAATCATATGCATTATCTGTAGGAACATAAGTATATACTCCTAATTTTTCTAATGCTTTATCAATAGAACGACTATATTTATAATATTCAATACTTGCTTCTTTATCAACTTCATCCATCTTACTAACTACATTATTCGCACTAGTAACTACATAATACTTTGTTTCAATTGTATAAGTTTCCTTAACAAAACTTTTTTCAATATACCTATTAGTTTTACTTAAATAATAATACCCTGTCGCATTTCCTACCACGCTTATCAAATAAAGTAAAATTCCCAAAATTATAAAAACTACATGCCTTAAATTATAAAATACTAAACCTAAGACAAATAATAAAGCTTCAGCTCCTAAAATTATAAATAAATACTTACTAGGTAAAACACCTAATTTAATTATCTCATATACTGTAAATGCTGTAACGACAAATACAATAATACTAAAAATATTTCTAAGTAATCTCTTCACCTTAAAGCCACCTTTCACTTTTTGAATACTTCTTAATTATACTAAAAATATTTTCGTTTGTAAAACCATAATTGAAAGTATTGTAATTAAAGGCTTCATTAATAAGTATTCTAAAAAAATGAAAAAAAATTAAATTTTTACTAATTTTAAATTTTCAAAGTCATTTTTATTTCAAAATTACGTTTTCCCCTAAGCAAAATAACTTTTTCACTATATTTTTCCGCATCAATTTTAAAAATTGCCCATTTGCGTTAAAACTTATGCTTTGATAAAATGCCTTTATTCCCAAAAAGAAAGGAGGTATTATCATCACAAAACATAAAAATATTGTTCTAGTAGGTCCGCCTAAAAGTGGCAAGACAACATTAGCTAAAATGATTATTAAAGAAATAGGTGGCTATAGTTATATAAGTCATGAAAATATTAGAACTGCCTTTTTAGAAGCTAGTTGTATTCAGAAAGAAGAAGGTAGAGTTGATGTTGATATGAATGATTTTTCATTTCTAAACCTACTAGCTTATTGTTATTTTAAGCACAGCAAATATTATGAATCTGATTTGGCTTACGTAGTAGAAATATTTGAGTTTGATGAAGAGCTAATTAAACTTTATAAAGATGAAGATTGTGTTTTTATTTTCTTAACTTATTCTGATTTAAAAACAGATGAGTTTTATGAAAACATAAGAAAATATGCCAAAGAAAATGATTGGACTACTATAGAACCTAGTTATAGATTAAAAAGTTATTGTGAAACATTTATAGAAGAAAACAAAGACTATGCTGATTATGCTAAAAAGAATAATATGTGGCAAGTTGATGTATCTAAAAACAAATTGCAAGTCTTAAAAGATACTCTAGAAAAAATTAAAGATGTTTGTACTTATGAAGAGTAAAAAAATTATAAAAATTGGCTAATAAAAACTTTTTATCTTTCTCATTAGTAACAAAGTATTATATTTAAAAAATTAAGACATAATAATACAAGGTAGAAGTACAACTTACCTTGTATTTTTTTCTAAAAAATGCTAAAATAAATAGTCGAAAAAAAGCCTATCTTACAAAAAGGGAAGTGATTAAGGTGTTTGAATTAGTTTCCAATTTTAAACCAAGTGGGGACCAACCCCAAGCTATTGAAGAATTAGTAAAAGGTCTAAAAGAGGGTAAGAAAGAGCAAGTCTTACTAGGGGCAACAGGAACGGGTAAAACTTTTACTATGGCAAATGTTATAAAAGAAATAAATAAGCCAACTTTAGTTTTAGCGCACAACAAAACTCTAGCTGGCCAACTTTATGCTGAATTTAAAGAGCTTTTTCCTAATAACAAAGTTGAGTATTTTGTTTCATACTATGACTACTACCAACCGGAAGCCTATGTTCCCTCAACTGACACCTACATCGAAAAAGATTCCTCTATCAATGATGAAATAGACGAATTACGTCATGCCGCTACCTCAGCTCTTTTATCTAGACGTGACGTCATAGTTGTAGCGAGTGTTTCTTGTATTTATGGTATTGGTGAAGTTGAAGAATACAAAAGTAAAATGCTAACTTTATCCGTTGGTGATAATATTGACCGTAATAAAGTTTTAACAAAACTTGTGGAAATGCTTTATGAGCGTAATGATTTTGATTTCAAACGTGGCACTTTCCGTGTTCGTGGTGATGTCCTAGAAATAATTCCCGCTAACCAAAAGACAACTGGTTACCGAATAGAATTTTTTGATAATGAAATAGACAGAATATGCACTATTGATACTCTAACCGGTGTCGTTATTGATAATATAAAAAATGTCAGTATCTTCCCAGCTAGCCACTTCGTAGTAAGTGATGACAAACTAAAAGAAGCTATCGTTCGTATCCGTAAAGAATTACAAGAACGTCTTCAAGAGTTAAAAAGTGAAAATAAATTAGTTGCGGCTGAACGCCTAGAACAACGAACTAACTATGACCTAGAAATGTTAGAAGAAACTGGCTTTTGTTCTGGCATAGAAAATTACTCAGCCCCTATGGCCGGTCGTGCCCGTGGCGAAACACCTACAACTTTAATGGACTTTTTTCCTAAAGATTATCTTTTAATCGTTGATGAATCTCACGTAACACTTCCTCAAGTTCGTGGTATGTTTAATGGCGATAGAGCCCGTAAAATGAACCTAGTCGAATATGGCTTCCGCTTGCCAAGCGCCCTAGACAACCGTCCTTTAAAGTATGAAGAATTTGAAAAAAAGATAAACCAAGCTATTTACGTTTCCGCAACCCCTGGTGACTTAGAACTTTCTCACACTAATAATCAATATATTGAACAAATCATTCGTCCAACCGGTCTTCTAGACCCAACTATTGAAGTGCGACCAACAACTGGTCAAATTGATGACCTAGTAGGTGAGATAAAAGAACGTATGACTAAAAACGAACGTGTTCTAATCACCACCTTAACAATTCGTATGGCCGAAGAGCTAACAAACTATTTAAAAGATTTAGACATAAAAGTAGCCTATCTTCACTCTGAAGTAAAAACGCTTGAAAGAATGCAAATTATTCACGATTTACGTACCGGTAAATATGATGTTGTTGTCGGTATAAATCTTCTTCGTGAAGGAATCGATATTCCTGAAGTATCTTTGATTGCTATTCTTGATGCCGACAAAGAAGGCTTCTTAAGAAGTAACCGCAGTCTTATTCAAACAGCCGGTCGTTGTGCCAGAAATGCCAATGGCCACGTCATAATGTATGGTGATAAAATAACAGATTCTATGCAGTACGCTATTGATGAAACAGCTCGCCGTCGTCAAATCCAAGAAAAGTACAATGAAGAACATCATATCGTTCCCCAAACTATTAAAAAAGAAATTCGCGAAGTCATCACTAACATTGCCGGAGGCACCAAAACCAAAACTAAAAAGCCAACTAAGAAAGAAATTGCTCAAAACATCGATGCCATAGAACAGGAAATGAAAGAAGCAGCTCGTAACCTAGACTTCGAGCGAGCTATGGAACTACGCGACATCTTATTTGAAATGAAAACTTACTAATAGAATAATGAAAAAAAGCCATAATAATAACAAGAAAATAACTAAAAAGTCAATATATGTAGTATAATATGAAACAGGTGATTTACAATGGATGAAATAATTATCAAAGGAGCTAGAGAAAATAACTTAAAAAATATCGACATAACTCTTCCTAAAAATAAGCTTATCGTTATGACAGGCCTTTCTGGAAGTGGTAAAAGCTCTCTTGCTTTTGATACAATTTATGCCGAGGGCCAAAGAAGATATGTTGAAAGTCTATCGGCTTATGCTAGACAATTTTTAGGCAACTCTGAAAAGCCTGATGTTGACAGTATCGAGGGACTATCTCCCGCTATAAGTATAGACCAAAAAACAACAAACAATAATCCCCGTTCAACCGTAGGAACCGTAACCGAAATTTATGATTATTTGCGTCTTATTTTTGCTCGTGTTGGTATCCCTTACTGTCCTAATCACAACATACCCATAACTAGCCAAAGCGTTGAAGAAATGACCAATAAAATTATGGAGTATCCTTTAGGTACGAAAATGATTATTATGTCCCCTGTCGTTCACGGTGAAAAAGGAACTCATAAAGATACCCTAGAAAACCTACGTAAAGAGGGTTATATCCGTGTTCGTGTTAATGATGAAATGTATGATTTAAGTGAAGATATCAAACTTGAAAAAAATAAAAAAGACAAAATAGATGTAGTTATAGATAGAATTGTTTTAAAAGAAGATTCTAGAAGTCGTCTTTTTGAAGCTATTGAAAATGCTACCAAATTATCTGGTGGCAAAGTTGTTATAGAAACACTAGGTGATGATAAAAAGGAAATCGTTATGTCTGAAAGTTTTGCTTGCCCTTATTGTGAGTTTTCTCTACCCGAATTAGAGCCCCGTCTTTTTAGTTTCAATGCCCCTTATGGAGCTTGTCCCGATTGTAAAGGTTTAGGTGTTAACTTACAAATAGATGAAGACTTACTTATTCCTAATCCTGAGCTTTCTATCAAAGATGGTTGTATCAAAACATTAACTGATGATGTTGAAGGTATAGACTTTAAAAAACTAAATTGTGTTTGTAAACATTATAAAATTGATTTAAATAAGCCTTGGAAAAAGCTAAAACCTAAGGAGCAACAAGTTATTCTCTACGGCTCAGATGAAATAATTCATTTTCAATACGAATCTAAAAGCGGCAATAAGTATAATACTAAAGATTACTATGAGGGTATTATCAATAACTTAGAAAGACGTTACTTAGAAACTTCATCAACTTGGATTAGAGAGTGGCTTGAACATTATATGGTTGAGCATACTTGCGATACTTGCCATGGCGCCCGCTTAAATGATAGTGTTTTATCCGTTAAATTAGGTGGTAAAAATATCTTTGAAGTAACTGAGTTAAGTATTAAAGATTTGATTCCTTTCTTCCGTAATCTCCACTTATCAGCTGAAAAGCAAGAAATAGCCAAATTAATTTTAAAAGAAATAGATGACCGTCTTAGCTTCTTACAAAATGTTGGTCTTGAGTATTTAACTTTAAGTAGAGCAGCCGGAACTTTATCAGGCGGTGAAGCTCAACGTATCAGGTTAGCAACCCAAATTGGCTCAAGATTATCCGGCGTTTTGTATGTTTTAGATGAACCAAGTATAGGTTTGCATCAACGCGATAATGAGAAACTAATAAAATCTCTTCAAGAAATGCGCGACTTGGGTAACACTTTAGTTGTTGTTGAACATGATACAGACACCATGCTAGCAAGTGATTATCTAGTTGATATAGGACCTGGAGCTGGTGATGCGGGTGGTAATGTCGTCGCAGCCGGTACTCCAGAAGAAGTAATGGCTAATGAAAACAGTATAACGGGTCAATACTTAAGTGGTAAAAAATGTATTGAAGTTCCAAAAACAAGACGTAAAGGCAATAAAAAATTTCTAAAAATTAAAGGAGCTAAAGAGCATAATTTGAAAAATATCGATGTTGATATTCCTCTTAGTACTTTAACTTGTATTACCGGTGTTTCCGGAAGTGGTAAGAGTACCCTTATAAATGAAATTCTTTGTAAAGCCGTTGCCAGTAAACTTTATAATAGTAAAGTAAAGCCAGGTGCTCATGAGAAAATTTTAGGTATTGAAAATATTGATAAATTAGTTGCTATCTCGCAAAACCCAATAGGTAGAACCCCACGTTCTAACCCTGCAACTTATACAGGTGTCTTTGATGATATCAGAACTATTTTTACAACTACCAAAGAAGCTAAAATGTATGGCTTTGAAAAAAATCGTTTCTCTTTCAACGTAAAAGGTGGTCGCTGCGAAGCTTGTCGTGGTGATGGTGTCAAAAAAATTGAAATGCATTTCTTACCAGATGTTTATGTTCCTTGTGAAGTTTGTCATGGAACTAGATATAATCAAGAAACTCTAAACATAAGATATAAAGGAAAAAATATTGCCGAAGTTTTAGATATGCGTGTTACTGAAGCTATCAAATTTTTTGAAAACGTCCCAAAAATTAAGCACAAACTTCAAGTCTTAGAAGATGTTGGTCTTGGCTATATCAAACTAGGTCAAAGTGCTCCAACTTTATCAGGCGGTGAAGCTGAACGTGTTAAACTTGCTAAGGAGCTTCAAAAGAAAGCTACCGGTAAAACCCTTTTTGTCTTAGATGAACCAACAACTGGTCTTCATACTGATGACATTAAACGCCTACTTGCAATTTTACAAAAAATAGTAGATAATAAAGACACAGTAGTAATAATTGAGCATAATCTTGATGTTATCAAAGTCGCTGATTATATCATTGATTTAGGACCTGAAGGTGGAGCTGGTGGAGGCGAGGTTGTTGCCTGTGGAACTCCTGAAGAAGTTGCCAAAGTAACAAAGTCATATACTGGTCAATTTTTAAAGAAACTACTATAGGAGTTAAAAATGCAATTAATTATTAATGAAAAGAATAAACAAAGATTAATAAAATTAATAGACTGGTTATTATATATGCTAGGTTATACCATAGTATTTATTTTAGTAACCAGCTTTTTCGATAGTATTTACATCGATAGTAACCACTTATTCTTATGGTCTTTTCTAATAATTTTAGTAATTTATATTTTAAATAAAACTGTAAAACCCATCTTAGTAACCTTAACAATTCCCATAACTGGTCTAACACTAGGTCTATTTTATCCTTGTATAAATGTCTTTATTTTAAAACTAGCTGATTGGCTTTTAGGAGATCATTTCCAAACTAAAAATTTATATATTATCTTTTTTGTAGCTATCCTTTTATCAATAACTAATTTTCTAATGGGCGAACTACTTAAAAAAATTATAAAGAAGGTTAAACAATGGACAAAGTAGCACTAAATTTAGGTTTCATTAAAATTTATTGGTATTCTCTAACTATTTTGTGTGGCTTTTTAGTAGGCTCTACTTTAGTTTATTTAGAAGCTAAAAAACAAGGCCTATCTAAAGATTTCATTATTGATTTAGTTTTTTATAGTTTAATTTTTGGCTTACTAGGAGCAAGAGCCTATTATGTTCTTTTTAACTTATCATATTATCTTTCAAATCCACTTAAGATATTCGCTGTTTGGGAAGGTGGCCTTGCCATTCATGGCGGTATCCTAGCTGCTTTACTTTTTCTAACTTTTTATTGTAAAAAAAAGCAAGTATCGCTAAAAAAACTGCTAGATATCATTGTAATTGGCTTAGTAATTGGTCAAGCTATTGGTAGATGGGGTAACTTTTTTAATCAAGAAGCTTATGGTCAAATCACCACTCTTTCTAGTTTAAAAGCTCTCCATATACCCAATTTTATTATTAATAATATGTATATTTCTAATGCTTATCGAGAACCCACGTTCTTATATGAATCATTAAGTTGTACCATTTGCTTTATCATTATGCTTTTCATTAAGAATTATAAAAAATTACAAATAGGTACACTTACCGGTTTTTATCTTTTCTGGTATGGCTTAACTCGCTTTTTCATAGAATACTTTAGGTCTGACTCCCTAATGCTAGGTCCCATTAAAGTAGCTATGTTAGTATCAGCTATTTTTATCATAATTGGCTTAGTCTTACTAGGCAAAAATATTTTTCACAAAGATAAAAGTTATTATCAAAAAACAAGTATTTACTTGAAATAACTAAGGAGGTTTTTATGTATAAAAAAGTAGTAGTTTTAGGAGGCGGAACAGGTATTTCTTATTTATTAAAAGGACTTAAAGATTTCCCTGTTGACATAACAGCCGTAATTACCGTATCCGATAATGGTCGTTCCACTGGTAAATTACGTGAAGAATTTCACACCCCAGCCGTTGGTGATATTAGAAAGGTTATAACTAATTTATCGCAAATTGATGAGCCTATCAAAGAAATGATGTCTTATCGTTTCAATACATCAAGTGACTTAGATGGTCACGCTGTTGGTAATTTAATTTTAACATCTATGCTTGATATAACCGGCTCCCTAAAAGAATCAATTAAAAGTCTAAGTAAATTATTAGACGTAAGACATACTGTTCTACCTATTTCTGAAGATTCTGATTTAACCTTAATGGGCCTTGATACGGAAGGAAATATTATTGAAGGAGAAGAACAAATCACCTCTTCCCACCACAAGTTTGAAAAAATTTATTATAAAAATGAACCTAAAGTTTTAAAAGAAGTACTAGATGCTATTCTGCAAGCCGACTTAATTATTTTTAGTATGGGTAGTCTATATACTAGTATTTTACCGAATATTATTTGTAAAGAAGTAAAAGAAGCTCTAAATAAAATTAATAAACCCATTATGTATATCTGCAATGCCGTAACACAACCTGGTGAAACAGATAATTTTACAGTAAGTGACCACGTAAAATTAATTAATAAATATCTAGATACTAAAAAAATAGATGTAGTAATAGCTTCAAATTCCAAAATAGATAATGCCGTTGCGATGAAATATGAAACAAAAGAACAAAAGGACCCTGTCATAATTGATTATGAAGAATTAGCTAAAATGAATGTTGAATTAATTGAAGATGACTTATTAATTGTTGAAGATAATCGTATAAGACATGACTCACTTCGCCTATCTTCCTTAGTCTTCTCTTACTTAATGAGGAAAGAATGTCCTACACAACTTCAATAAAAGAAGAAATAGCCAAAATAAAAAATACTAAATCCGAAAGTATTGCTGAACTATCTGGCTTTTTACGAAATAATGCTAATTATTCTAAGGGAATCCTTACTTTGACTAATGAAAATAAAACGACTATTAATCGTATAAAAACTTTTTTTAAAGATTTATATCAACTAGATATTGAAGAAAAAGTCATTAACAACTTAAACTTTAGTAAAAAAGAATTATACTGCTTAACTTTAGAAAATGTTGACTTTTTATTAAAAGATATTGGCTTCTTAGATGAAAATGCTAATATTTTAAAAACACCTCCTACTTATATAGTTGGAGCTAATGAAGAAATACGAGCTTACCTACGTGGTGTGTTCTTATGTGTTGGCAGTATCAATGACCCTAAAACTTCTAGATATCATATGGAACTTTTAATAAACACTCCTGAAGAAGCTGTCTTTATTCAAAAACTTTTAAATATTTTTGCTTTAAATGCTAAGATACTAAATCGTGATAAAGGTTATATGATTTATTTAAAAGAAGCTGAAAAAATAAGTGATTATTTAAAAATTCTTGGAGCGAATAAAGCCGTTATGTATTTTGAAAATGTAAGAATATATAGAGATCAGAAAAATAAAACTAATAGGTTAAATAATTGTGAACAAGCCAATATGGACCGAATCATTCAAACAGCTACTAAGGAATTAGAACAAATTGAGCTAATTGAAAAGTATGATAGTGTTGACTTATTAGATGATAAAACCAAAGAAACCCTAGCTTATCGTAAAAAATATCCAGAAGCTTCTCTAAAAGAATTATCTGAAATCATTTCTTTAGAGACTAATAAAAAAATAACTAAGTCAGGCTTAGCTCATCGTTTACGAAAAATAAAAGAGTTAGCTACTCACTTAGAACAAAATGTTATAAATGATAAGGAAAAGTAAGAAGTTATGGAAAATAAATTTAACTTAACTAAAGAACAAAATATTTATATCACTAAGAAAAACATAGTTAATTATATTTGGAGAAGTGCTAATTTAGAGGGAATCGATGTAACATACTCTCAAACACAAGCAATTTATAACGGTGGTATTGTTAATGGCTTATCAGTAAACAATATTATAGCTATAAATAATCTTAAATATGCTTGGCAATTCATTTTAGAACAAGAATTTATAGAAACCAATTATAATACTTTATGTTATATCCCGAGTTTGACACTTTAAATAATTAAAAACTTCATTTTTTTCCAATTATTATAAGGGAAAATGAAGTTTTTTTGTTTGTATAAATAGTTCACCTAAATTTTTTTACTTAGTATACTATTTCTTAATGCAGTAATTTCTTTATTGCTTGGCAATAAAAAATTACATATATTTCTAATAATTTTTTATATCATCTGTAGGTTTTCTCAGTTTATAACTATTATAATCAAATTTTTCTTCAAAGCCTAAATTTTTCAAGATACATATTCTGCCTATACTTTCTATACAATAATATAATACCATATAAAAATTAGAAAGAAAAGCCTAATTTCAACAAAAATTAAACTTTTTATATTTCATCAACTGTCAAACTCGGGATTGTTAATGGCTTATCAGTAAACAATATTATAGCTATAAATAATCTTAAATATGCTTGGCAATTCATTTTAGAACAAGAATTTATAGAAACCAATTATAATACTTTATGTTATATTCATAAGTTAACTTGTGACAAATTAGTTCTAGACCAAGATTTAGGTAAAATAAGAACTACTCCCGTAAATATTGGTGGAACAAATTGGAAACCTAATTTTCCTATTGAAAGTCAAATCAAAGAAGAACTATCTGCTATATTAAATCAAGAAAAATCAAAAACAGAAATTGCCCTAGAAATAATGCTTTATATAATGCGTAAGCAAATGTTTATAGATGGAAACAAAAGAGTTGCTATTGTTTGCTAATAAAATAATGATAGATAATGGTTGTGGCATAATTTCAATATCACAAGAAAATCAAGCTTTATTTTATGAAAAGCTTATTAAATATTATGAAACAGGTGATAATGAAGATTTAAAGAAATGGTTATATGAAACTAGTATTGATGGAATAGATTATCATAATTAATGGACTGTAAATTTTAAACAGTCTTTTTTAAATTTTACAAAGTAAACCATAAATCTACATATTTTTACTATGCCAAGTTGTATAATTTTTATATATACTAGTTTAGTAATATTTTAGTACTATAAAGGATTTGAGATTATGGATAGTAGAAAACAAAAATATATAATAATTGGGGCCCTATGTTTAGTAGTAATTTTTCTTTCTATTGGATATGCGGCTTTATCTGCTAATTTAAAAATAGGTGGAACAGCTAAAGTTCAACAAGAAAAGTGGAGTGTTATTTTTGTTAGTGAAAATACAACTACTACTAAAGGTGGTAAAGCAGAGTGTTATATTGGTAATGTAACAGGTACTTCTGTTACAGGATTAAAAGCTTCATTTAAAGTACCAGGAGATTCTTGTACTTTTACTATTCCTGTTGAAAATGCTGGAACAATAGCAGCTAAGTTAACAGATGTTGATGGTAAAGATAGTATTTTAACTTATGCAGGTAAATCACCTGATGATGAAAATATTTTAAAGGGAAATGTATCCTATGAAGTAACTTATGGTAGTACTGAAATAAATAGTAAAACTGTTTTTGAAAATATAGATATACTAGATTCAAAAGAAAAAACAACAGTAACTCTAAGAGTAGCTTTTAATAGTGAAGCTACAAGTATTCCTAATGATACTGTTACTATTGAAGGATTAGATAGAACCTTTATCTTTGAAAATGTAGTAAGTGGAGATAGTTCATCTGGAACAGTAACACCAGTAGTAGAAACTAAACCAAATGCTCCAGTATTAAATGGTGATATGATACCAGTTTATTATGAAGCAACTAGTACAACAACAGGTACTTGGAAAAAGGCTGATTCAAGTAATAAAGATAATAGTTGGTATGATTATGACCATCAAAAGTGGGCAAATGCTGTAACAGTTACATCTGATGTAAGAGCTGATTTAATCCAAGCTGAGCCGGGAGCAGAAATTGATATTAATAAAATAAATACAATGTGGGTGTGGATACCAAGATATTCCTATACAATACAAGGAAAATATGGCAGAGGTGGAACAAGTGCTGAATTACCTGGAGCAATTGATATAAAGTTTTTATCTGAGTTAGATCCTACAGAAAAAGGTCTTGCCACCTATACAGGAGGAGAAGCAAAAGAGTGGAGAACACCAGACGCCTTTAATTTTGGTGGAACAACCCAAGCTGGGATATGGGTAGGTAAGTTTGAAACAACAGGAACTTTAGAAAATTCGTGTATAAATGAAGCATGTGATGTAAGTAATGTTACTATAAAACCAGATGCTACATCATTAAGAAATCAAACAATAAGTAGTTTTTTCTATGCTGCAAGAAGTATGCAAAATGATAAAGCAACTTTTGGATTTAGTACAGAAAAAGATGACTTGCATATGATAAAAAATGATGAATGGGGAACAGTAGCCTATCTATCTCAAAGTAAATATGGAAAGCATGGTAATCCAGATTATACAGGAAGATATGAAGAAATATATCAAAATAAATCAAGTGGGTATATAACAGGAAATAGTAATGGAACACCAAATCAAAATGAATATGCAGCTGCTCAATATGCTTATAATAATATGACCGATTTAGGAGAAGGCAAAGGTCAAGCAGGACCAGGTGCTTCTACTACTGGAAATATCTATGGAATATATGACATGAGTGGAGGAGCATGGGAATATGTCATGGGAGTTTTGGATTACAATGAAGATAATTCACCAATGAGTGGAAACTCAATCGGAAATAATTCAGGATTTACTGGAAAAGTATATGAAAATGGTTCATATACAGACTTTAAAAATGATCCACTCCTTACATTTCCAGATACAAAATATTACAATTTATATAAAGTTGGAACTACAAAGGAAGAAATGCCAACAAGTTCTAATATGGCAAACTCAATAAATTCTTGTGATGGAAAAATATGCTATGGACAAGCCCTATCAGAAACAGCAGATTGGTATGATGATTACGCAGGATTTGTATACTGTGAAGGTCCGTGGTCTGCCCGCGGAGGGCACTATGGTGGTGCTACTGATGTAGGAGTATTCCGTTCTGGCAACGGTGGTGGCGAAGCTAGCATTGGTACTGGATCTCGTTTTGTTCTTGCCCACTAATCGAAGTTGGACCTTATAAAATTAACTGTAAAAGTCAAATAATGTTAATGAAATCAAAAACTGTAAAAAAACTAATTAAAATACTAAAATTGAAATTTAATCAGATTTAGTTTATTTGCATATCCAGAATCTCATTTTATAATGTATTATTTTAGTTTTCTTAGTATATTGAATTCAAAAAATATAGTATGATTTCAAATGTTGATATCATACTATTTTTGTTTTGAAAAAATAAAATTTAAGACTATAAATTAACATTAAAACAGCTTTACAATCTAACAATTTACCTCCTTTTTACAAGTGTTAGACCTCTTGGCAATCCTGTAAAAGTAATATTTAAAACTATTTTTGTTCCATCTTCATATATATGTGTAATAGTTCCATCTTTATTATCAATTACGTTTATTGGAACAATATTGTTTTCTTGATAGTACTCATAAAGTTCTAACGCATTTTCTTTGCAGCCATAAAATTTAGAAAAACATTTATTTTTCTTTTCTTGAATAATATTTAATTTATCTATTAATGAATTAAGCAATGAAATACATATATCATCTTGAGCAAGAAAATTAAAGATTTTTTCACCATTAGTAGTTTCTTTATTTTTTACATTTAACATTTCTTCTTCACCTCACTGTTATTTTAACATATATTTCCGTTTTTACAAAACAATTTAAATTAAGTTTTATTAAATTTATTTAAAAGTCAAAGTAAAAATATATTGAATTAAAATAAATTTAATGCTAGAATATCACTCAGAACTATTTAATTTATAGAAAATAATGTATATTTCTGCATAAATAATATTGAGAGGTAGGGAAAAATAGAAATATGAGCAAAAAAACGTACACAACAAAATATATTAGAGAGATAATGGAACTTACAAGCAGAAGTAATGAGTGTCCAAATTTTAAAAGTGAGGGTGAACCGTTTTGGAAAAAAGACGCGAATCCTAATATTTTCAAAGCTCATCCAGATGCTGCAAAAGGAATTTTATATAAACCTTATCCAGATAATATAGATGACGAATGTGAAAAAACTTATATAAAAAAAAGAAAAAGATAAGTGCAGTAACATAATCTCTAATTATAAATAAATATTAAAAAAGAATAAAAAGGAATAATTATTTATTAAAGGAGAAGTTTATGGAAAAAGAAAAAAATAAAATTACTGAAAAAGATATAATGAATGATTTATTAGAAATTCAAAAAAAATATGGAAACAAAATAGTTATTGAAAATTTTGAAAAGAAAGTATTGATGTTAAGAAACAATGAATTAAGCTGTAGCTTTGCTCGAGATATCAAAGGTGCAGATATAAAGGCACATGGACAAGTAATATTAGAAAGTAAAGACCTATTTGACAATTATTGGTTTGCTCGAGATATCAAAGGTGCAGATATAAAGGCACATGAACAAATAATATTAGAAAGCAAAAATCCAGAATATAATTATTTATTTGCCAGGGATATTAAAGAAGCAGATATGAAAGAACATGAACAAGTAATATTAGAGAGTAAAAACCCAAAATATAATTATTTATTTGCCAGGAATATTAAAGGAGCAGATATAAAGGCGCATGAACAAATAATATTAGAAAGCAAACGTCTAGAATATAATTATCGTTTTGCTGAAGAAATAGAAGGAGCAGATATAAAGGCACATGAACAAGTAATATTAGAAAGTAAAAGTCCAGACTATAATTATTATTTTGCTGAAGAAATAGAAGAAGCAGATATAAAGCTTCATGAACAAGTAATATTAGAAAGTAAAAATCCAGAATATAATTATTTATTTGCCAGGGATATTAAAGGAGCAGATATAAAGGCACATGAACAAATAATATTAGAAAGTAAAAGTCCAGAATATAATTATTTATTTGCCAGGGATATTAAAGGAGCAAATATAAAAGCACATGAGCAAGTAATATTAGAAAATAAAGATTTATATTATGAGCATTATAATTATTTATTTGCTAAAGATATTGAAAGTGCAAATATAAAAGCACATGAAAAAGTAGTATTGAATAGTAAATCTTCAAAATATAATTATTTATTTGCCAGGGATATTAAAGGAGCAAATGTAAAAGCACATGAACAAGTAGTGTTAGAAAATAGAATGCTGTATTATAATTATTTATTTGCTAAAGATATTGAAAGTGCAGATATAAAACTTCATGAACTAGTAATATTAGAAAGCAAAGAACCAGAATATAATTATTTATTTGCCAGGGATATTAAAGGAGCAAATGTAAAAGCACATGAACAAGTAGTATTAGAAAGCGAGGAGCCAAAATATAATTATTTATTTGCTAAAGATATTAAAAGTGCAGATATAAAACTTCATGAACTAGTAATATTAGAAAGCAAAGAACCAGAATATAATTATTTATTTGCAAAAAATATCGAAAGTGCAGATATAAAACTTCATGGACTAGTAATACTAGAAAGTAAAAGTCCAGAATATAATTTTAGATTTGTTAATGATATAAAAGGAGCAGATAAACTAGCTCATGCTCAAGTTATAATGGATAGTAAGAATGAATATCTTTTAAATGAATTTAGTAAAAAATATAATGCCTATATTGAATTTAGCAAAATATATAAGAAAATCTCATCTTTATAACAAATAGAATGACATGTGATATATAATATTTACAAAAACAATTTATTGTAAAAAATTGAATATTTTTTAGATTATGTATAAGAAAAATTTATCGGTATGGACAATAAATTAGTTAATATTTTTATATTTATATAGTTTTTTAAAGGTAAAAATAAAAAAATCTGGTGAATTTAAGTTAGGAAATCCCGAATAGAAATCCCGTTTTAATAAATTAGTAACCAATAAAGATTAACTTTATTGGTAAAATAATTTTAAAAATATGAAATAAAAAATCAAGAGTCAAGATGAACTCACTTCGTTCGCTCTTGATTTTTTATTATCATATCTCTCATATTAAGTTGTTCAATAGGAATATGATGTAAATCTAACAAATCTAAAATATTGATTCCAAGTTCTTCTTCTAATAGTTGAAGTGGTGTTTTAAAATTTTTTTGGTCAAAATTATTGTAACATAAGGATAATATATAGGCTATTTTATTTCGGGATATCCAAATTTAAATTTATATTTATTCGGGATATCATTATTTTAATTAACAAAATAAAAAAATCTTAACTTGCAGAATAATTTAATAACTAAAAAATAATTTTCAACCAAAAAAAATAGAAAAATCAATCTTTCTATCTTTCAATAACTTTATCAACTAACCCGTATTCCACTGCTTCCAAAGCATCTAAGTAATTATCTCTTTCAGTATCTTTCTCTATTTTTTCTAAAGTTTGCTTAGTATTTTTTGAAAGTATCTTATTAAGTCGCTTTTTCAAATTATTTATTCTAACCGAAGCAATTGTAATATCCGTAGCTTGCCCTTGAGCTCCACCTAAAGGCTGATGAATCATAACATCGGCATTAGGTAAAATAAATCTTTTCCCTTTTTTTCCACTAGACAGAAGAAAAGCTGCCATACTAGCCGCAATACCCATACAAATAGTAGAAACATCACTCTTTACAAAATTCATTGTATCATAAATTGCCAGTCCCGCTGAAACTGCCCCACCTGGCGAATTTATATAAATAGAAATATCTTCACTACTAAGAGAATCTAAATATAAAAGTTCAGCAATTACACTATTAGCTAGATTATCATCAATTTCTCCACTAATAAAAATAATTCTTTCTTTCAAAAGCCTAGAATAAATATCATAACTACGTTCTCCATTTAATTCTTTATCCACAACAACCGGTACTAAGTTCATTATTATCACCTATTCATAGTATAGTGTAAATAGGAAAAAATATTCCTACAAGAATATGACAAAATATGTTATACTTTTAAATAGTAAAGGGGAAATGACTATGATTGAACTAGTAGAGGTAACTATCAATAATAAAAAATACAAATATAATAAAGAAACAACCTTACAAGAAATAGCTAAAGAATTCCAATCAAATTATGCTTACCCAATTCTTCTAGCTAAAGTAAATAATTCTATAAAAGAACTAACAACACCTGTAAAAAAAGATTCAACTATCGAATTTTTAGATTTAACTGACCGTGAGGGAAATCGTTGCCACATCAATTGCTTAACTTATATTATGATTTATGCTGTTAAAAAACTATTTGGAGCAAGTGCTGACATCAGAGTAAGACACTCCCTAGATAAAGGCATCTACATTGAAACAACTTTTAAACTTACAGAAAGCAAAGTAGCATTAATTAAAGATATGATGAAATCTATCATCAAAGCCGATATGCCTATATCAAAAGTAACTATTGAGCGTCTTGAAGCTATTAAATATTTTGAAAGTAATAATGACTTAGCTAAAGCTGGTGTTATGAATTATAATACCGATAACTATATAACTCTATATCGTTTAGGTAACTTATATAATTATTTTTATAGTCCAATGCCAATTTCTACTGAAGCAGTCAAAGATTTTGATTTAACTTATATCAAAGATAATGGCTTAATTTTAAGATTTCCAACTGTTTATATAACTGAAAAAATTAAAAAGTATGAACATCATCCTAATATGTTTTTAGTCTTTAAAGAATGTCGTGAATGGGCTAAAATTATTCATATTGAAAATTCTGTTGATTTGAATAAAGAAGTATCACTAGGTAGAATAAATGACTTAATCAAAATAGATGAAACGCTTCAAAGTAATCGCTTACTAGAAGTAGCTAAACAAATTAATCAAAAGAAAGATATGCTAAAAATAGTTTTATTAGCGGGACCATCTTCTTCTGGTAAGACAACAACTTCTAAAAAGTTGTGCTTATTATTAAAAAGTTTTGGCTTAAATCCCAAAGTTATTTCTATGGATGATTATTTTGTTGAAAGAACTCAAACTCCTAAAGATAAAAATGGTAACTATGATTATGAATGTCTAGAAGCTCTAGATTTAAAATTATTTGATAAGCAAATGGCTTCACTTTTAAAAGGTGAAGAAGTAATTGTTCCAACTTTTAATTTCACTTTAGGTAAAAAAGAATATAACAAGAAAATGCAACTAGGTGGAAAAGATATTATTGTAATTGAAGGAATTCATGCTTTAGATACAAAGATTTTAACTAATATTTCTAAAGACCATAAATTTAAAATATATATATCTCCATTAACAGAATTAAATATTGATAATCATAATCGTATATCTACTACCGATAATAGACTTTTACGTAGAATAATTCGTGATAGTAGAACTAGAAGTTATAGTGTTGAGAAAACTCTAGCTCAATGGCCTAGTGTTAGAAAAGGTGAAGAACAATACATTTTCCCATATCAAGATGAAGCTGATGTTGTTATAAATTCAGCAACAATCTATGAAATAGGTGTTTTAAAGACTTATGTAGAGCCTTTATTATTCTCAGTACCACCATCATCACCTTATTATGAAGAAGCCATGCGTCTATTAAGATTTTTAAGATTATTCTTACCAATACCAGCTGATGCTATTCCTCAAGATGCTATTATAAGAGAATTCATTGGAAATAGTTATTTTAATGATTAGTTTATAATTTAAACGATAAAGAAATTTAAATCCACATTTTTAGTGGATATTTTTTCTTTACACAATTTTTATTCAAACGGAATTTATATATTGAAAGAAAAAAATTAAAATTATATAATATAGGTGTAAAAGAAATAATAGAAAGGAGTCTAATCATTAAAATTGATTATAAAAAATATGGAAAATAATATAAACAATGTACAAAAAAAAGAAAAGAATTTTAATTATTTCATACCGTTTATCATTTGTTTAATACTTTTATCCGCGAGTATTATATATATTGGTATAGATAAATTAGTCTTATCAAAAAATGCTCAAGAATCTCAAGAAGAAAAAGCTGCAACTCCTGTTGATGACGGTGAATATGTTATTCCCCAAATAAATAATCCTAAATGTACAGGCACTTATACTGGTGAATATAAAGATGAAACGAATGATTTAAATTATCTTTATACTCTAAATAGTGATAGTACTTTTACAGCTAATTTAGGAGGTTTATCTGGTACATTAGGAACATTTATAATAACTGGTAATACTATAAGTTTAATTAGCTTAAAAGAAAATCCTGGCTCAAGTGATGTTGACCCAGCTTATGAAACAGTTGACTATGTAATAGCCGATGACTGCTCTTACATTAATATTTCTCGTGACAATATAAATTTCAAACTTACAAAGAATGAATAATTTTTATCCACAATTTCTGTGGATATTTTTCTTTACAAAAACAACTGCCAAATAGTGTTAAATTTCTTTTGTATATATTGAAAGAAAAAAATTAAAACTATATAATAGAAATATAGATAGGAGGATTAAAAATGATAAGAGTTGCCATAAATGGTTTTGGTAGAATAGGACGTTTAGCTTTTCGTCTAATGGAAGAAGATGAAACTTTTGAAGTGGTCGCAATAAATGATTTAACTGATGCTGAACAATTAGCTTACTTACTAAAATACGATACTAATCATCGCAATTATCGTATTGATGAAATTTCTCATACTGAAGATTCTATTGTAGTAGGAGATAAAAAAATAAAAGTCTATGCTGAAAAAGACCCAGCACTACTACCTTGGAAAGATTTAGATATTGATGTAGTTTTAGAATGTACTGGTTTATTTACATCAGAAGAAAAAGCTATGGCTCATATTAACGCCGGTGCTAAAAAAGTAATTATTTCTGCTCCAGCTAAGGGAGATGTAAAGACTGTCGTTTACAATGTTAATCACGATATTTTAACAGGTGATGAAAAAATAATATCAGCCGCTAGTTGTACTACTAACTGCTTAGCCCCTGTTGTTGATGTACTTGATAAAGTTTTTGGTATTAAAAAAGGTTATATGACTACCGTTCATGCTTACACAAATGACCAAGCTACTTTAGATATAGCTCACAAAAAAGGAATTAAAGCTCGTCGTGGTAGAGCCTGTGCTGCGAACATTGTTCCAGCTTCTACTGGTGCTGCTTCTGCTATAGGTAAAGTTTGCCCTAATCTAGAAGGAAAATTAGAAGGTGTTGCGATGCGTGTTCCTGTTCCAACTGGTTCTGTTATTGACTTAGTTTTAGAGCTAAACAAATTAGTTACAGTCGATGAAATAAATGAAGCCTTAAAATCACATCAAAACGAAACTCTACAATATACACTTGACCCAATCGTTTCTAGTGACGTTATAGGTAGACATTGCGGTGCTTTAGTAGACGGCCTTTCAACTTCTGTACTTGATGTTGACAATTCGCAATTAGTAAAAGTCGTTGCTTGGTATGATAATGAAATGAGTTATACAGCTCAAATGATTAGAACAGCTAAATACCTAATGACAAAATAATAAAAAGGATAATTCCTTTTTTTTTCCTAAAAAAAAGTGATATAATTTAATTAAGATGAGGTGAAAATTAATGAAAAAGATAACTGATTTAGATATTACAAATAAGAAAGTTTTAATAAGATGTGACTTTAATGTACCATTAAAAGATGGTCAAATACTTGATGATAATCGTATAAAAGAGGCTCTAAAAACAATAAATTATTGTCTTGAAAAAAATGCTAAAGTAATTCTTTTTTCTCATTTAGGTCGTGTTAAAGAAGAAAGTGATTTAGCTAAAAATAATTTAGAAGTTGTCGCTAAAAGGTTAAGTGAGCTTTTAAATAGGAAAGTAACTTTTGTTAATGAAACAAGAGGTGCTAAATTAGAAAACGCAATTGAAACTATGAATCCTGGTGACATTGTATTAGTTCAAAATACTCGCTATGAAGATTTAGATGGTAAAAAAGAAAGCTCCAACGATAAAGAACTTGGCCAATACTGGGCTTCTCTTGGTGATGTTTTCATAAATGATGCCTTTGGAACAATTCACAGAGCTCATGCTTCTAACGTAGGTATTGCTTCTAATATGGAAGGAAAATCAGCAATAGGCTTTTTAATTGAAAAAGAATTGAATGCTTTAAGTGCCTTAAATGAACCTGAACATCCATTTATTGTAATTTTAGGCGGTGCAAAAGTGTCAGATAAAATTGGCATTATTGAAAACTTAGTAACTAAAGCAGATAAGATTTTAATTGGTGGAGGTATGGCCTTTACTTTCTTAAAAGCAGAAGGCTTAGAAGTAGGTAGCTCTTTAATTGATGAAGAAAACATTGCTTTTTGTAAACGTATCTTAGCCGATTATAAAGACAAAATAGTTTTACCAGTCGATGCCGCTGTTACAACAACTTTCTCCAATGATGA
Source organism: uncultured Bacilli bacterium (assembly GCA_947624045.1). GTDB lineage: Bacteria > Bacillota_I > Bacilli_A > RF39 > UBA660 > CANRGD01. The sequence continues at coordinate 16,129 of CANQIL010000010.1, read as the reverse complement.
AGACTATAGAGAAAAAGCTATAAGTGAACTTGCTTCTAACGAAATGGGCTTAGACATTGGTAAAAAAACACTTTCATTATTTGAAGATGCTCTAAAAGATGCCAAAACAGTCATTTGGAATGGGCCACTTGGTGTCTATGAATTTGACAAATACAAAGAAAACACCAACAATTTACTAAAATATCTAGTTGATAATAATATAAAAGTTATTCTAGGAGGTGGCGACATCGTTGCGGCCGCTACAAATGCTAATTTAAAAGATAAAGTATATCATGCCTCAACTGGTGGTGGTGCTACTCTTGAATTTTTAGAAGGAAAAAAATTACCAGGAATTGAAGCTATAAAATAGGGGTGAGGTATTTTGCCAAAAAAAATTTGTATTGCTAATCCTTTTAACGAAGACGAGCTAAATTTATTAAAAGAGTATGAAAAAACAAATAATCTTCATTCAAAAATACTGCCTTTTTTAAACTCTATTAAAGAAGCTAAAACTAAAGAAGAATACGAAAAAAGTCTTACCGAAGAAAACGACATTATCCAAAGCATTTACATTAAAGATGGCAATTTTATAAAGGACTGTTGTTTTCTCGAAGGAAAAAAAGATATCAAAAAATGCACTATCTCTTTTTCAGAACTTCAAAAGAAAGCTAAGACTAGACAACTTCTTACTCTAGTAACGGATTATGCTCTTAACACTTTAAATATGCAAGAAGTATTTATAATTCTAGCCAAGGATGATACTAATTTTCAACAAATACTTGAAGCTAATAACTATGAAAATCTAGGTGATGTCAATGGCTTTGCCACATATCTAAAGGAAAAGAGCATTTTGTAAAATAAAGAAGGTGATTTTATGCGTATTGGTATTTTTACAGAAACTTATACACCTTACATTAGTGGTTTAGTAACAAGCGAATTAATGCTTAAAAAAGGTCTAGAGAAACTAGGCCACGAAGTCTATGTAGTCACAGCTAACTTAGAAAGTTTTAAATATGAATATGATGAAAAAGACCACGTCCTTAGAATACCTGGCGTTAAAACGGGTATATATGACTCCAGACTTACAAGTGTCTATCCTATCCAAGCCGTTAAAAAGATAAAATCTTGGAAACTAGATGTCATTCATTCCCAAACCGAGTTTGCTATTGGGACCTTTGCTCGTATCATAGCTAAGCAATATAATATTCCTTTAGTTCATACTTATCACACTATGTATGAAGACTACATTCACTATATAACGAAAGGTTACTTTAAGAAATCAAGTAAAAAGCTTGTTGAGTATTTTACTAAGTTTTACTGTGAAACTACAGCTACCGAACTCATCGTACCAACTACCAAAACCTATAAGCTATTTAAGGAAAAATATGATTTTAAGAAAAATATAAACATCATCCCAACTGGCATTGAAGTCGAACGCTTCTTTAAAGAAAACATAAATCCTAAAGATTTACTAAATTTAAAAAAGCACTTGAAATTATCTAAAAAGGATTTTGTTTTAATTTTTGTTGGCCGTCTAGCTGAAGAAAAAAATGTTGAATTTCTACTTGAAGCAGAAAAAATGCTTATGGCTAAAAATAAAAATATAAAGCTATTAATCGTAGGTGATGGACCTGACAAAGAAAAGTATGAGCAATACGCTTCTACCTTAGGCATAGAAAAAAACTGTCTTTTCATAGGTAAAGCTAAATGGGAAGAAATGCCTTATTACTACCATATTTCTGATGTGTTTGTAACAGCTTCTATCACAGAAACGCAAGGTCTTACTGTAATTGAAGCAATGGCATCAGGCACGACCCCAGTCTGCATTAATGATGAAGCTTTTCACAGTATGGTTACATCCGAGTTAAATGGCCTTTTTTTCAACACTAAAGAAGAACTTACTAACTGTATAATTCGCTTAATGACAGAAAAAGGCTTACTCCAAAAATTAAACAATCAAGCCCACATAGCTTCTCTACAATATAGTGCTAGTTTTTATTCACAGCAAGTCTTGGAAGTATATAAACGAGCTATTGAAACAAAAAAACACGAATTTAGATTTGGCATCTTCTCAAAAATAGCCCAAAAAATTAAAGGAAACAATTAAAATAATTAAAAGGAGATAGTTAATGTTAATAGTATTAAATAATAAATGTAATTTAACCAAAGATGAATTTTTATCTTATCAAGAGAAAATTGCTACTATAGATGAAGAGTTTGTCCTTTGTCCAAGTTATACTCATTTAGCTAACTTTAATTTACAAAATGCATCTCTTGGTGCTCAAAATGTTAGTACTACGGAAATGGGAGCTTATACCGGTGAGGTAGCTGCCTCTCAATTAAGCTCATTCAATGTAAAATATTGCCTTGTCGGTCATAGTGAAAGACGTACGTATCAACATGAGACTTATGAAGAAACTAATAAAAAAATAAAAGAGCTTTTAAAATATGATATTATCCCCATCCTTTGCGTAGGTGAATCAAAAGAGGAAAAAGCCTTAAATAAAACGAAAGACATAATTGAAAAAGAAATATTAGGAGCAATACAAGATTTGTCAGATTCTGAAAAGTTAAAGCTCATTATTGCCTATGAGCCCATTTGGTCCATTGGAACAGGTAATATCCCTACACCAACTGAAATTACCGAAGTCCTACAAATAATAAAAAATATTTTCCCAACTAATACTTTATTATATGGTGGCAGTGTTACAGAAGAAACAGTCACAACCCTACAACAATGCCCATTAATTGATGGCTATTTACTCGGAGGAATCAGTTTAAAAGTCGAAAATTTAAAAAATTTCCTTAAAAAAATGACAAATTAGACACATTCGACAAAACTTGTCATTTTTTTCTCTATGAAATTATCGAATTCTAGGTTATAATTATACTTGCGTGGTAGTTAGATAGAGAGGAGAAAAATGAAAAAGACAAGAGTTTTAGTTATTGATGACAACAAGAATTTAATCATGATGATTAAGGAGTATTTTAAAAATAATGCTGATATATCTATTGATTTTGAGGCAAATGATGGAAACGAAGGGATAAGGCTTATCGATAGTAAGCAAAATGACTTTGACTTAATTATTTTAGATTTAATAATGCCTGGTAAAGATGGCATTAGCATTCTTGAGTATCTTAATGAAAAGAAAATCGATAAAAAGGTCATTGTCCTAACTTCTTATAATACGCAAGATGTGATTAGAAAAGTTGCTGAAATGGGCGTTAGCTATTTTATGTTAAAGCCATTTGAGCTATCTGATTTAGAAAAGAAAATCGCAACAGTTATGTCCAAAGATAGTTTTGGTGGTGAATCAATCGATTTATTCCACAATAATTTGCAAATTTCTATTACAAAAACTTTACATGAACTAGGTGTTCCCTCGCACATTAAAGGATACCAATACATTAGAGAAGGAATTTCTTTAGTTTACCAGAATCCTGAAATTGTAGGTGGTATTACTAAAGAACTATACCCTGAAATAGCAAAAAAGTATTCAACAACCGTATCACGAGTTGAAAGAGCTATCCGACATGCTATTGAAGTTAGTTGGAATCGTGGAAATTGGCAATTAATGGAAGACATTTTTGGACATAGTGTAGATATAGACAAAGCTAAGCCTACTAATTCAGAATTTATAGTAACTATCGCTGATAAACTTCGTCTTGAATATAATAGACCATTATTATCAGTTTAATTAAAGACTAAAAAGTCTTTTTTTTGTGCATTTTTTACCTAGAGTTTGACAGTAAAAATGCGTCAAGCCTTACATATCAAAAGAATGCTCATATTTTGTTTGTTGTGTTTAGGAATTTTCTAAAATAAATTATCATCCTAAAGATGATTTTGAATTTATAGAAAGTGTCAAATCTAGCCTAATATAAAAAATAATCAAAAAAATATGCTATACTTATTATATAAGGATGTGAAAATGATGAATGAAAATGATGAATTTGAAACAAAAACGAAACCATCAATGCGAACAAAACAAGATGCTAAAAAAGTTCAAGACCAACTACTTGAAAAGAAAACGCAAATTATTGAAGATGCCCCTAAGTTATCTTTATCAATAAAAAAAGCCCCATTCTATTTAAGAGATTTGTTTGAACAAGATGGAACTCCAAAAGGCGATTTTACGGTTACTGATAGATTTAAAAGAAAAGTAGCACTTGCCTTTAAACACCCACATCATAAATCTAGTACTGGTGAAATATATTATGGTGAATTAACTGATGGAAATTTATTTAATACATCTCCAAATGAATATTTAATTCAAGCAACACCTACCTTTTTAACTGATGAAGAATTAGAATATTTACAATCTCATCGTAGATTAACAAAAATGATAGGCAACACTGAGATTGAATTTATCCCACCTATGTTACAAAGTGATGATTATCCAATAAGAGTAGAAAGATATAGAGAAAGAATTAAAGAATCAAGAGAAAAAGTTCAAGAATTGACAAGTATTATTCAAGAAATTGAAAAAATAAAACCTAAACTTCCTATGGGAACATATGAAGTTATGATTGAACAACTAGAAGAAGTAGAAGAAAAACATGATAAGCCAGGTTTTCCAAATAGATAGGAGTGCTTTATGGAAAAAGTTAAGTATAATATTGCCATACAAACATATATGGAAGTATTTGATTATTTAATAACTAACAATCGTTTTGATTATGATATTGGCAAAGATTTCTTGATATCAAGAATTAAGATTGATGATTATGGCTTTGTTGAAGAAACACAAGTAAGAAGAGGAGTTTGGGATGAAGAACATCCTAATCAAAAAAGAGTACCAGCCATTCGGGTACTTAAAATTATAACTGATATTATTGATGATTTACTTTTAAAAGCAAATGTTCCAACTAGTCCAAATGAAAGATACGCTTATATTCATGATTTAAAGGCCAAAATGACTGGCCAAAAAAGTTATTATTCTTCATATCAAGAATTACTAGGTATATTTAAGAAAGTATATAATGGACAAGAATTAATGTTTGAAACTGATGGGAAAATTGTTGATTTTGCATTACTGAGATATAGACAAGTTGCTGATAAATTTTCAAAGATGACACCACTAGAAAAAAGAACAATTGAATGTTATGCGAAATTAGAAGAAGAACTTGTTAATTACACAGCTAAATTACTGCTTGTTGATGAATATGGATATCCATTAGATGACTTACATAGAGATATGTATGATGGACGTGATTCAAGTGTGAAATTTGCTAGTAAAGATACTGAAGTTGATTGGGATATGTTTAAAGATTGCATTACAAATAATTATGATTACTTAGAAGAAGAAGGAAAACTTGATATACACGGAACATTTAGCTCTTGGGACAAAAATCCTTATAAGTCAGAATTAGGATTAGACGGAAAGACAAAATAATACGATTAACTAAAGTTTGACAGTAAAAATGTGCAAAACTTTATGTATCAAATAAATGCGCGTATTTTGCTTGTTGAGTTTTGAAAACTCTTAAGAATAATTTATAATTATTAAAGTCTTTTAAGTCAATACAAATTGTCAAATTTGAAGTAACATCTTTTGTACAAAAAAGCGAAAACATACTTGTCAAATAACTATTTATATGTTATAGTGAATACGTCAAGGAAACTTGCATAAAATAAAAAAGGGAAGACTCAATTTTCGATAGTTGAGCACTTACCTTGTTATGTTGGTAAAGCACTTAATCTATGCTAGATTGAGTGCTGTTTTTATTATATTTTCATCATTAATATTATTAATGATACTATTAATAAAATTATAATTATTAATAGAAACATGATTAAAAAATCTGTTTTTCTCATAATATCATGCCTCCCTTTTTCTAGAAAAAGTAGGCAAGCACTCAACAATTAAGTTTTCCCAATAAAAATTATACCAATTACACAGTTATTACGCAAGACTTTTTTGTACTAAATATTATATTGAATTGTTTTTAAAAACAACAAAATATTTTATCAATCTCTCACTTGACATATCTTCAAGAAAAAAGTATACTTAATTTATAAAATATGTTAGGAGGGAACAGTAAATGGAACGTAAGATTGAAAATTTTCTTCAGAAGTGGCAAAAAGATATTATCAGAAAACCACTAATCATCTACGGAGCTAAACAAATAGGTAAAACTTTTACCATATTAGCTTATGGCAAAAAAGAATATAAAAACGTCGTCTATTTCAATACTGAAAACAACAAGCAACTAACCGATTTATTTTCCAAAGAAAAATCAACTGACAAGCTTATCGTAAATTTATCTTTACTAGCCGGTGAAACAATACTTAAAGAAGATACATTAATAGTCTTTGATAATTTGCTTGACAATAAAATAGCCAAAGGCCTAAAGCTTTTTGGTAGTGAGCATAGTAAGTATCACATAATCGCTATTACCTCAAAAAAAGAAAAATTAACGGAATTTAAAGGTGAAGAGTTGCAATTCAAAAGCATGTATGAAATGGATTTTGAAGAATATCTTTGGGCTCATGACGAAAGAAGCCTAGCTGATTTAATTAAAGATTCCTTTTTCAAACACAAAACCTGTCCTTTCCACAAAGTTGCCTTAGATAGATTTCAAGAATACCTAACAACAGGCGGTCTTCCTGAAGTAGTTATGGCTAATCTTTCCGGTAAAAGCTTTTATGAAATCGATGCTATTAAACAAAAAATATTAGATATTTACAAAAAAGAAATAGCTCTTAACAAAACCCTAATCGATATTCCAAGAGGCATTGAAGTCTTTAACAGTCTTCCACTACAATTACAAAAGGACAACAAAAAGTTCCAATATGGTGTTATGGGCTCAGGTAAAAGAGCTAAAGAGTACGAAAGTGCAATTAATTACCTAGTCAACAATCAACTTGTCTATCGTAGTTACAAAATAAAAACCGTTAAATCACCATTAAGCAGTTGTCGTGAAAAAGATAGTTTTAAACTATACCTACCTGATGATGGCATATTATTTACAATGCTTCATCTTAACAGTAAGCAATTATTTTTAGATGAAAAAATAAAAGAAACCCTATATGAAAATCACATTGCTAAAACTTTAGTTGAGAGTGAATATTCCCTTTATTACTATCAGTCAGATGGCAAAGCTGAAGTAAATTTCGTCTTACAAAATCGCTTAGGCCAAATCATTCCTATAGAAATTGCCACCAAATCTATGTCAAAAGCCAAAGCTTTATCTGTTTTTATGAAAAGATTTACTGTTAAACAAGCCTATCGTGTTACTGAAAACAATTTTTCAACTAAAAAAGATGTTCGCTACATACCAATATATGCTATATTTTGCTTAAATGAAAATAAGCTTTAGAGAGAAAACTAAAAGGAGAATAAATTATAACTAGAAAAAAAGCATTATCTCTCTTGCTCCTAGTTTAATTTATTAAAATATATACTTATGAAACAACCATTATTACTTACCATTTTAGATGGCTACGGCCTAAGAGATAATGAACACGGCAACGCCGTAAAACTTGCCAATAATAAAATGTTTAACTACCTATGGGAAAATTATCCTCACACTACCTTAGAAGCTTCCGGTCGCCAAGTTGGCTTACCTGAAGGGCAAATGGGTAATAGTGAAGTAGGTCACACTAACATAGGTGCCGGAAGACTAGTCTATCAGCCACTTGAGTTAATAAATAAAGAAATCCGTGAAAGGACTTTCTTTTCCAATCCAGAAATTTTAAAAGTCATAAATCACACTAAAGAGAACAACTCAAAACTACATATTATGGGCTTAATCAGTGATGGAGGTGTCCATTCACACATAGACCATCTTCTTGCTTTATTAGAAATGTGTCATCTTAATAATGTAACCAATCTTTATTTGCACCTTTTTACTGACGGTCGCGACACTTATCCTACAAGCAGTTACTCTTATATTAAAAAAGTTGAAGATACCTTAGAAAAATACCATACCGGTAAAATAGCAACTATAAGTGGAAGATACTACGCTATGGACCGTGATAATAATTATGACCGCTTGAAAAAAGCATATGATGCAATTGTCTATGGTCAGGCTCCCCAAATAGCTTCCCTTAAAGATTACATAGAAGAAAGTTATCAAAAAGATATTACCGATGAATTTTTAGAACCAGCTATATTAAATAGTGATGGCCTCCTAGAAGAAAATGACGGTATCATTGTCTTCAACTTCCGCAAAGACCGTCTTCGCGAACTATTCACCGCTATTACTAATAAAGACTTTAACGAAATGGAAGTAAAACGTTTTTCTAATGTTAAAGTTGTCACTATGTTTCCTGTTGTAAAAACCGTGCTTGCTCCTCATGCCTTTTCTGATGCAGCGCTTAAAAATAGTTTAGGTGAATATTTAGCTAAAAATAATTTATCCCAACTTCGCATTGCCGAAACGGAAAAATATGCTCACGTTACTTTCTTCTTCGACGGTGGCAAAGAAATTGACTACCCTAATGAGAAAAAAATTCTTATTCCCTCTCCGAAAGTAGCTACTTATGATTTGCAACCTGAAATGAGTGCCTACAAGGTAACCGATGCCCTTTTAGAAAATATGGCAAACTTTGATGTAATAATTTTAAACTTTGCTAACGGTGATATGCTAGGACATACAGGCGTTTTAGAAGCAGCTATCAAAGGCGTCGAAGTAGTTGATGAATGCCTAGAAAAAATCTACCAAAAAATTCAAAAACTAAACGGAACAATGGTTATCACAGCCGACCACGGCAATTGTGAAGAAATGCTTGATGATGATGACAATGTTTTAACTTCCCACACGACTAATCTTGTCCCATTTATCATTACTAAAGGTAATATCAAATTACATCCTGGCAAATTAGGCGACATTGCTCCAACAATTCTAGAACTATTGCATTTGCCCCAACCTGAGGAAATGACCGGCGTTAGTTTAATAGAAAAATAAAAGACTACCGAATAAATCAATTTTCGATAGCCTTTTTCTTTATGAGCTAATCCTTATCTTTATGTATTTCAAACAATTTTCCTGGGTCAACACCTAAAGCCAGTGCTATTTTCCATAAAGTATCTACTGAAAAAGACTTAACACCTTTCTTTGATTCATTCCTACGAATAAACTCATGGGAAACACCAACTCTCTCGGCTAACTCAGCTTGTGTAATTCCTAGGATTTTACGATATTTCTTTATGTTCCTAGAAATTTGCTCATAAATATTGACTTCATATTTATTCATAACATCACTACCCATCACTTATATTATGTACCAAATTTCAAAAATAATATGTAAACTAAGGTTATACAAGAATTAAATTTCTCATTTAAGTCCACGCCCTAATGAATTAAATGTTTGAAAAAATCGAAAACTTGTTCTATAATTAATTTCAAGAGGTGGTTCTAATGACTGAAAGAATTATTTTTCACATTGACGTTAATAATGCTTTTCTATCTTGGACCGCGGTCTTATTACTTAAAAATGGCTACAAACAAGATATTAGAAAAATTCCCTCTATTATTGGAGGTGATGAAACTAAACGCCACGGCATAGTCTTAGCTAAATCCCCCGTAGCTAAAAAATTTGGTATTAAAACAGCCGAAACTCTTTATGAAGCTAAGAAAAAATGTAAAACACTTCAAATCTTTCCGGCTAACTATGAATGGTATTATCAAAAATCTAATGAGCTTTATAATTACTTAAAAACTTTTACTCCTATTATTGAACGGTATTCTATTGATGAGTGTTTTCTAGATATGACCGGAACAAATTATCTTTATCATGACTATCTTGCCTTAGCTCATAATATTAAAGATGAAATAAAAGCAAAGTTTGGCTATACCGTAAATATAGGCATTGGAAACAATAAACTATGTGCTAAAATGGCCTCTGACTTTGAAAAGCCTGATAAAGTTCACACCCTTTTCAAAGATGAAATTGCCTCTAAATTATGGCCTCTTTCTGTAGGAGATTTATTCATGTGTGGCAAACGAACTAAAGAAGAGCTAAATAAAATGCATATTTATACCATCAAAGACTTAGCAAGCACCAACGAAAAACTCTTAGAAAAGAAATTTAAAAGTCAAGGTCACTACTTAAAAGAAGCATCTCTTGGTATTGATAATTCCAAAGTAGAACAAAAAAACAGTAAAAATCAAAGTATCAGTATCTCAGAAACACTTCCCTTTGACTTAATTGACGAAGATAAAATCAAAAACGTCCTTTTCCGTCAAACCGAAGAAGTTGCCCGCCAATTACGAAAGCAAAATCTTTTCACTACCACAATTGCGGTTATTTATAAAAACAATCAATTCATAAGCTATTCTGCCCAAACAAAGTTAGACAATGCCACTAACAATACCAAAGTAATTTATGAAACAGTCTTATCTATTTTAGAAAAAAGCTATAAACAAGACCCACTACGCCTCCTAGGAGTACGCCTATCTGGTTTATGTAACTCCAAAGAAACTCAACTATCTTTATTTACAGAAGACAAAAAAGAAGATAAAGAAGACGACCAACTTATCCAAAAGACTATGGATACTATAAATGAAAAGTTTGGTAAAGCCATAGTAACAAAAGCTTCTCTCAAAGTAATAGGCGAAGCTAAAACTAAAAACCGTTATAAATAAAAACACCCCCTAATTATGAAGCTCCATATCAAAATCCTTTTCAAAAGCACCGTCATCGCAAAATATTAAATCGCTAACCTGACTCTATATATAATAAGGAAAGCATTTTTAAATAGTCTAAAAAACCGTAAAACTCAAAACACCTCCACCACTTGTCACTCCCTCAAACCTCCACCCCAAAAATACGCTCATAAATTTACCAAAATTTTTTGCCAAAAAAGCTTGCATTTCCTTTAAATATCGTGCTATAATTAAATACGTGTGACTGCTTAGATATGCGAGGTTGTCGATACGCCGGGTTAAGTTGTTAACTAGCTATCGGGTTATTTGCATGGAGCAAGTCTATACTAGATATAGGCGAAGGGAGGATTTTCAATGTCAACAGAAAAGATGCGCATTAAACTAAAGGCATACGACCACAGAATATTAGACAATGCTGCTACTAAAATTGTTGAAACTATTAAGAGATCTGGTGGAGTTATATCTGGTCCTGTACCACTACCAACTGAAATTGAAAAGTTCACAATTTTAAGAGCTGTTCACAAGGACAAAGATTCTCGTGAACAATTCGAAATGCGTACACATAAAAGACTTATTGATGTCAAAAATCCAAGCAAGGAAACTATGGATGCACTTACGCACCTAGATTTACCAAGCGGAGTATATGTTGAAATCAAAACAAAATAATTAGGAGGAAAAAACAATGAAAGGAATCTTAGGTAAAAAAATCGGAATGACTCAAGTATTCACAAAAACTGGTAAGCTAATTCCTGTTACTGTAATTGAAGTTGAACCAAACGTTGTAACTCAAATCAAAACAGTTGAAAAAGACGGATACGACGCTATCCAACTAGCAACAGACACAGTTAGAGAAAAAGTTAGTAACAAACCAAAAATGGGTCATACCAACAAAGCTAACACAACACCTAAGCGCTTCTTAAGAGAAATTAGAGGAGTAAACGTTAATGACTACACTCTAGGTCAAACTATCGGCGTAGACATTTTCGAAGCAGGGGAAATTGTTGATGTTACAGGAACTTCTAAAGGAAAAGGGTTCCAAGGCGTTATCAAACGTCACAATCAATCAACTGGTCCTATGGGCCACGGTTCACAATACCACAGAGGTGTTGGTTCATTAGGTACAATGCTACCAATGCACGTATTAAAAGGCAAGAAAATGCCAGGTCAAATGGGTAATGTTCAAAGAACAGTTCAAAATCTAGAAATTATTTCTGTCGATACAGAAAACAACTACATTTTAGTTAAAGGCAATGTTCCAGGAGCAAAGAAATCACTAGTCATCATTCGTACAGCCGTTAAAAAGAAAGACGCTAAGAATGAGCCAGCTGATTTAATCACTTATGAAGTAGCAACACCTGAAATTTCTGAAGTTACTGAAAACACTGAAGCAGCCGAGGAATCTACCGAAGCAGAAGAAACTACTGAAGTAGAAACACCTGAAGCAACTTCACCATCAGAAACTGAAGAAGAACAAACAGAAAACACAGAAACACCAGCTGAATAAAACATCACTTCTAACTAAAAACAAAAAAGCCAAGTGATGAAAGGAGGAAAAGAAAGATGAAAAAAGTAGAACTTTTAAATCTTAAAGGTGAAAAAGTAAAGGACATTAACTTAAACGAAGAAATTTTTGATATTACCCCAAATAAAGCAGTCTTAAAAGATGCTATCGTTCTAGCTATGGCATCACTAAGACAAGGAACTCACAGCACAAAAAACCGTTCTGAAGTAAGTGGCGGTGGTAGAAAGCCATGGCGCCAAAAAGGAACAGGTCATGCTCGTCAAGGTTCAATAAGAGCCGTTCAATGGGTAGGAGGAGGCCGTTACGGAACCCCTGTCCCAAGAGATTACAGCAAAAAGCAAAATCGTAAAGAAAGAAGAATTGCTCTTAAATCAGCTTTATCAGAAAAAGCAAATGACAAAGCCATCATCGTTTTAGATAGCTTTAAAATACCAACACCTAAAACAAAAGACTTCATAAACACACTAGAAACACTAAAAATAAAAGACAAAAAAGTTTTATTAGTAGTAAACGCACTAGACGACAAAATGATTCTAGCCTCAAGAAACCTACAAAACGTCGTTTTAATACTTGCTGATGAACTAAACGTTTTAGATGTAGTAGCAACCGATGTAATGGTTATTACTGAAGAAGCTTTAAAATATGTTGAGGAGGTGCTTAAATAATGAAAGACACAAAATACCTAGAAATCTTAAAAGCACCAGTTATTACTGAAAAATCACAAAATGCCAAAATGGCAGGTAAATATACATTTAAAGTAGACCCTAAAGCAAAAAAACCTGAAATTAAAGAAGCTATTGAAAAAATCTTTAATGTCAAGGTTACATCAATTAGAACTATAAATGTAAAACCTAAAAAAAGAAGAGTTGGTCGTTATACAGGATTAACTAATCGTTCAAAGAAAGCAATTGTTACTCTTGCAGAAGGACAAACAATTGATCTTGGTTAAGGAGGAAATAAATTATGGCAATCAGAAATTATAAACCTACCACACCAGGACGTAGAAAAATGAGTACCTTAATAAACGAAGAAGTTACAAAGGCAACTCCAGAAAAATCTCTTACAGTTACTATTAAGAAAAATGGTGGCCGTAACAATCAAGGTAAGATAACAACTCGTCATCACGGTGGCGGTGAGAAAAGAAAATATCGTATCATTGATTTCAAAAGAAATAAATTAAACGTACCTGGTACAGTAGCAAGTATCGAATATGACCCAAATAGAACAGCAAACATTGCACTAATCAATTATGCAGATGGTGAAAAAAGATATATTATTGCGCCAAAAGGCTTAACAGTAGGAAACATCGTAGAATCATCTGAAAATGCTGACATCAAAGTAGGTAATGCTCTACCAATAATGAACATTCCTGTTGGTACAATGATACATAACATTGAACTTCGTCCTGGCAAAGGTGGCGAATTAGCAAGAAGTGCTGGTTCATCTGCCCAAATATTAGGTCGTGAAGGCAATTATGTTATGATACGTCTATCAAGTGGTGAACAAAGAAAAGTTTTAGGAACTTGTAAGGCAACAGTTGGCGAAGTTGGTAACGAAGATGCTTCTTTAGTTAAAATAGGAAAAGCAGGTCGTAGCCGTCATATGGGAATTAGACCTACTGTTCGTGGTTCCGTTATGAATCCAAATGACCATCCACATGGTGGTGGTGAAGGACGTGCTCCAGTTGGACGCAAAGCTCCAATGACACCTTGGGGTAAACCTGCTCTTGGATTAAAGACACGTAAGAAAAAACAATCTGACAAGTTCATAGTACGTCGTCGCAATACTAAATAGGAAAGGATGATTAATAAATGGCAAGAAGTTTAAAAAAAGGACCTTACGTTTTCGATAGATTACTAAAAAAGGTTCAAGAAATGAATAAGTCTGGAAAAAAAGAAGTCATTAAAACTTGGTCACGCCGTTCCACTATCTTCCCTGATTTTATAGGACACACTTTTGCAGTACACAACGGAAAAGAATTTATTCCAGTATATGTTACTGAAGATATGGTTGGACACAAATTAGGAGAATTTGCATTAACACGTAAATTTGGTGGACATGGTTCAGATAAAAAGAAATAGAAATAATGACTAGGAGGGTATATATATGGAAGCAAAAGCAATTGCTAAAGGCTTAAGAGTATCACCTATTAGAGCAAGATTAGTTGCTGATATGATACGTGGTAAAAAAGCCGATGAAGCATTAAATATATTAACAAATGTTAATAATAAATCAGCTAAGCTTACGAAAAAAGTTTTAGATTCTGCTATTGCTAATGCAGTAAACAACTTAAATGCCGATGCAACAACATTATATGTTAAAGAAGCAAGAGTAGATGCAGGTCCTACAATGAAACGTCACTTTTTTGATTCACGTTCACACATAGGACATAGAGATCATAGAACTAGTCACATTATCATAGTAGTGGCTGAAAAAAACTAATAAGGAGGTTACAAAATGGGACAAAAGGTAAATCCTAATGGACTAAGACTTGGCATTAATAAAGACTGGGAAGCAAAATGGTATAGTAACAAACAAGACTTCTCTAAATATCTAGCTAAAGATGTTAAGATTCGTGAATACTTAGCTGAGAACTTAACAAATGCTGGTATAGCTAAAGTTGAAATTGAAAGAACTGCTAAAAAATGCGAAGTTGTCATTCATACTTCAAAACCAGGCGTTATGATTGGTCACGGTGGCGAAGAAATTGAAAAACTAAAAAAACAACTATCAAAAGTTGCAGATGAAAATGTTCAAATCTCAATTGTTGATATTAAAAAAGCAGACTTAAATGCTCAATTAGTTGCTGACCAAATAGCAAATCAAATTACTAATAGAGCATCATTCCGTATGGCTCAAAAACGTGCAATAAGAAATGCTATGAAAGCTGGAGCCTTAGGAATCAAAACATCTGTATCTGGACGTCTAGGTGGAGCAGAAATGGCTCGTAAAGAGGGCTACACTGAAGGAACAATTCCACTTCACACTTTAAGAGCTGATGTAGATTATGCCGTTTCCGAAGCTAATACAACTTATGGAAAAATTGGTGTAAAGGTATGGATATATAAAGGAGAAATCCTAAACAAAAAGGCAAAAGGAGGTAATTAATATGTTAATACCGTCAAGAACTAAATATCGTCGTGTTCATAGATTGCCTTACGAAGGAAAATCACGTGGAAATAGAGAACTACACTTTGGCGAGTATGGTCTTCAAGCTAAAGAAGGAGCTTGGATAACTGCTAACCAAATTGAAGCTGCCCGTATAGCAATGACTCGTTATATGAAACGTGGTGGAAAAGTATGGATAAACATCTTTCCACATATGCCTTTAACTAAAAAGCCTATCGGTACAAGACAAGGAAAAGGAAAAGGAAATGTCGAAGGATGGGTTGCTGTTGTTAAAGAAGGAAAAATTATGTTTGAAATAGCTGGAGTAGATGAAGCTGTAGCTCGTGAAGCTCTACGTCTTGCTTCACATAAATTACCAATCGCAACAAAATTTGTAATGAGAGAAAATGGTGGTGAGGAAAATGAAGGTTAATGAAATAAGAGAACTATCAACAGAAGAGATTAACAAAAAACTTGTTGAAACAAAAGAAGAACTATTTAATTTACGCTTCCAACAAGCCAACGGAACTTTAGAAAAACCTTCTAGAATCAGAGATTTAAGACACACCGTAGCAAGAATGAAAACCGTTCTAAGAGAACGAGAAATGAGTAAGTAGGAGGGTATAAAGTGGAGAAAAAAATTAGAAAAGAATTTGTTGGAAAAGTAGTAAATGCCACAAATGATAAAACAATTAGTGTTTTAGTTGAAACTTATAAAAACCATCCGTTATATCATAAAAGAGTTAAAAGCTCTAAAAAATATAGTGTACATGATGAAAAAAATATCGCAAAAGTTGGAGATACAGTTCGTATAGTTGAAACTAGACCCTTATCAAAAACTAAACACTTCTATTTAAAAGAAGTAGTAAAAGAAGCAGTTATTATTTAACGCTAATGATGAAGAAG
>CANQIL010000009.1 GCA_947624045.1 uncultured Bacilli bacterium | reverse complement strand
CTTTCAAACAAATTCATAATTAAATCAACTCTCTTTTTATCTTGATCTAATTATACCACTATTTGTTTATATTTTTTAAGCGATTGCCATACAAGCAACAAAAGAGTAAATAACACACTCTATGGGACTAAAGTTAAGCGGCAAGAGTAGTCATTGATGAAAAAGCCACTGCCGTTGTGAGCGCCGAACACTCCTGCACTCGTGGTACTGTCGTAGTAGCCGCCGCGTAGGAACCAAGGAACATTGCGGTAGACAAAGTAAGCATAATCACTGTACCAGCCATTACCACTACTTGCCCCATAAGTTTCACTTAAAGCTTGCCCGTAACACACCCCTCCATTACAAGCTAATTCCGGTTTTGCATATACAAAAACACGAGATGTTGGATTTGCGCTTTTGTATTTATTGTAGTATTTCTCATTTGGCAAATCATAACTTCCTGTTGCACTTCCACTACTACTTAACCCTTTAAAACCTGATGAACCTGTTGCTATTTTTCCTTCATTATCTTCTACTCCCTGTTCATCATATTCTAATACTCCCATTACATAGTCATAGGCACCACCTGACATATCGTATATTCCTGTTATGTTTCCAGTTGTAGAAGCTCCTGGTCCAGCTTGACCCTTTCCTGTTTCTAAATTAGTCATATCATTATATTCATATTTTGTTTCAGAACTACTAGCATTCGGATTTCCTCCACTATGACCGGTTATCATATCACTATCATTATTTATATATACTTCTTTATTGGCTCCTGTATAGTCACTATTTCCATATTTCCCATATTTACTTTGTGATAGGTACGCTACTGCTCCCCACTCATCATTCTTCATCATATGTAAGTCGCCACTTTCTTTATTAAATCCATAAATATCTGCATAACTTACTTGCATACTTCTTGACATATAGAAAAAACTACTTACTATTTGGTTCCTTATAGAATCAACGCCAGGTTTTATTGTTATTTTACTTACATCACACGATTCATTTACACAAGCTTGACCATTTGTTGATAAACTTCCCGATGTTTCGAATTTACCGACCCATATACCACCTTTCTTTTCTTCTCCAAAATCAAATGCTTCGTTTGTTCGCCAATTGGTTGGTGTATTTCCTATATATTGAGCTGTTCCTGTTTCTGTTACTTTTGAAATAAACTTTACATCTATTTCTCCGGGCAATTCTTTAGTGGGATTATCATTTCCAAAACTGGCTTTTCCATAATAGTTTTTACCATCTTCACTTTTTATTGTATAACTATATCTTGGTATCCACACCCACATTGTATTTATATAATCCATACTTATTGGCGTTCCAACTGGATCATTTTTTATTTCTTCTCTTACATCAGAAGTAACTGTTACGGCATTGGCCCATTTTTGACTAGAATAGTCGTACCAATTGTTATTTACATTATTTATATCAGCTTTTTTCCAAGTACCCTCAGTAGTAGTTGTTGCTTCATAATAGACTGGTATCATATCTCCATTTAATTCAGGTGGATTTGGAATATTATCTAAACTTGAACCACTTTGTCCTTCACTTTCTTCTTCAGATAAGCTCTCAAAGATGAAGCCTCTATCTAATCCTCCTAAAGTTACAGGATTTTTAGGAATATCTTCAGCACTATGATTAAAAGTTACTCTTAAAGTTACTGTTTCTTTATTAGTGGCTTTTAATAAGTCTATACTTGAAAAATCAGTATCTCCTTTAATAGCTTTTTTTCCATAATTAACTTCATACACTACATTACTTTTTAATAAATTTTCATCACTTCGTGCAGTGCTTCCCTCACCTAAAAAAGTTAAGTTTGAACTCTTTCCGGTTACATCTACTAATTTAGCAGAAATGTTTCCTGTATTTTTTACAGGAATACTAAAAGTACAAGAATCTCCTGGTTTAGTAAATTCTATACTCATTCCAGAAATACTAGTTCCCTCAATATTTCCTATACTACACTTAGCCATTCCTGTTTCAGTAGTATCAATTTCATCTATTAAAAATATTACATTCCACGTACTAGCCGGCACCTTAGCTGTACCTGTTATATTTAGTCTTGTTGATAAAAGTGCATATCCAATTGATAAGCCTACGACTGCCACACAAAGACAAGCTATTATAATTAATTTAGTTTTTCTACTATTCATAATTTCTAACACTCTTTTCCACTATTTCTATTTTTATCTAACTATAGCATACCCCCCCCCCATTAGGTCTTGTCAAGAAAAAATAAAAAAATGTGCATAGCTTTACACATTCATTATTTTATTTCTTATTATAAATTATCGGATATTCTTCACCTAAACTTTTTAAATAAGTCTTTTCTAATTCTCCTAAGCCACTATCTATAACTTTTCTTTTAGCGCTACAAACAATGGAATGAACAAACTCATCATTATCTTCATAATAACTTTCATCATCATTTAATCCATCACTACATAAGGTAATTATAAAGTCTTTCCTCTCTAAACAAGCTTTATTTATAATAACTTCTGTTGCTTCTCTAGGCATAAAGCCTATAAATAAATCAGTATTAATAGTTTTTGTTTTTTCTGTAAATTCTTCTTTTTTTAATATTAAATTACTTAGTGAATTTTCTTCTATAATTCTTGGGTCATATACAGTAATAGTTCCCTTTTTTTGTCTTAATGCAATTATTTTAGAAAGCACTGGAATAACTCCTCCACCTACTTCAACAATATTTTTATCTAGTCCATAAATATTTTGAACTAGATTGGCAAACTGCTTATAAACATTAGCTTCGTCTTTTAACAAATTTAACTCTGCCAAAATTTGTCTTAATATATCAGGAATTAAAGTTAAAGATGTATCAGTATCTAAATTATCTTTTAAATATAAAAGTTCTAATTCATCATAATATTTCCCATACTTTTCTAAATAATTTTTTATTAATCTAATTTGTTTTAATTTTTCATTTTTATCCATAAGTTCTTCCTTTTAATTTTTATATTCAAAGTAAAAATCTAATATACGAACACTATCTCCCTCTTTAGCTCCTAGTTTTTCTAACTCATCATCTATACCCATACGACGTAGTTTTCTTGCGAATCTATAAATAGCTTCATCAGTTGTAAATTTAGTCATTTTAAAGATTCTTTCAATTTCACTACCCTGTATAACCCAACCATCTTCATCTTTAGTAATAGTAAATGGCTTAGTCTTTTCAAACTTATATAGAATATGACATTCAATTTGACTATCATCATATAAAGGATTAGTCGGCATTTCTTTTAATTTTTGGGCTAGAGCATCAACGACTTTGTCTAAGCCTTGATTACTGGCGGCACTTACTTCATATATTTCTAAGTTAACTTTTTCTTTAAATTTAGCCAAGTTTTCTTTAGCCTTTTCTAAATCCATTTTATTCGCAATAATAATCTGTGGCTTTTTCATTAATTTTTCATTAAATGAAGCTAACTCTTTATTAATTAAAAGATAATCTTCATAAGGGTCCCTTCCCTCACTACCACTCATATCAATCACATGAGCAATTACTCTTGTTCTTTCAATGTGCCGTAAAAATTTATCACCTAAACCTTCGCCTTGATGAGCTCCTTCTATTAAACCTGGTAAATCAGCCATAACAAAACTAAAACCGTCACTTGCTTTTACTACTCCTAAGTTAGGATTTAAGGTTGTAAAGTGATAAGCGGCTATTTTAGGTTTAGACCTTGAAACACAAGAAATAATTGTACTTTTACCAACACTAGGTAATCCTACTAAACCAACATCGGCTAGCATTTTTACTTCAACTTTTAAAGTTCGCTTCTCACCCTCTTCTCCTTTTTCAGAAAAATTAGGAGCTGTATTAGTTTGCGTTTTAAAAGCACTATTACCTCGGCCTCCTCTGCCACCTTTTGCCACAACCACTTCATCATTTTTCTTAGATAAATCGGCTATTATTAAATTAGTATCTAAATCTGTAACAACTGTTCCAAGTGGTACTTTTACAATTAAATCTTCACTAGCGGCCCCATGTTGATTTTTACCACGACCATTTTCGCCTTTTTTACCTTTTAAAACTTTTTGATAACGTAAATCTAAAAGCGTATGTAAGCCCTCATCAACTTTAAAAATTATACTGGCACCATGACCTCCGTTACCACCATAAGGTCCACCCATAGGAACATATTTTTCTCTTCGAAAAGCTGTACAACCATCTCCACCATCACCGGCTTCAACTTTTATGATAACCTCATCAACAAACATCTAAAACCTCTCCTTTTACTCATAGTGATTTTCTTTTTTCAAAATTTTTCGGTATCTTTTAACTCCATTTTTAACGGAAATATCTTGTATTTTCCTGATTTGCTCATCAATATCTGAAATATCTGCTCTCGTATATACCGAACTATTTATCATTGAATAACTTTTAACAGTATAAAACATCTCCATCAATTGTTCTTCTAATTTAGATAACTCTACTTTAGAAAAAAGTTTATCTAGCATACTAACATTATTATTAATAGCTAGCTCATCAAATACATTTTGAAAATTACTTATAAGCCCATCAATAATTGGTAAATATGGGTAATAGCCACTATACTTATTACTTCTATTAAAAATAACATCTATTCTTTCTAAATCCTCTTTCGCATGTAATTCTGTTCGTAATTCATTTATCATTGTAAAACCATTATAATATCCTTGTAAATCAAGTCCTATTCCTTTAAGACTTAACTCAACTGCATGTCTAAATTCATGTAGTAAAAAGCTATCTACATTATACCCTTGTTGATAAATTTGCGTAAGTGGTAAGAATACTATACTAGATATATTATTAGTATTTTTATTATATATCATACTACAAGCAGCCGGATATTCTATTAAGATACTTAAGTCTGATTGGGTATAAGCTGTCCCTGTAATTTCATAAATTGAATATTTTAAATTTTTGACAAAAGAGCTTTTAGTTAAAATTTCATGTTGAAAATTTCTACAAATAGTACCTATTTTGCCTCCTAAAGCATCAATTTTTTTACTATCTGTTAAAGGCTTTATACCTATTTTCTCACACTTAGCTAAGTATTCTTCTTTCATTTTTTCTAAATTAGGAATCTCTACTACTTCAACATTTTTAGTATTCTTAGTTTTAGAAGAATAACACATAAAAGAAAGATTAATAATTTCATTAAAATGCTCTAAATACTTACTGGCATCAATCTCCATATATTTACAAATTAAATTATAAATAGCTATATTACATTTAAGAGTTACTTCATTTTTTAATTTTTTATAATTTTCAAAGTCCCGTTCTACGGCATCCATATTAGGAATATTTTTTTCTTGATGATATTTTTTTATAAACTGATAGTCATAATCAGGTGTTGATGTTGTTACACAGATGGTATTTTGTAAACGCTTATTTATTAATTGTTGATATTTTTTACCATAATCTTCTACATATATTTTTTCTAATACAGGAAGATATGCTTCTAATATTTCTTCACTATGTACAATACGAGCTATATTTTCATCCATAAATTTCCTTTACTAAAAAAAAGCCCATTAGGCTCTTCGATTACTATTCTGCAGGATATACAGAAGCTTGCTTTTTATCTCTTCCTAAGCGTTCAAATTTTACGATTCCATCAACAGTAGTATATAAACTATCATCATTTCCACGACGTACATTAGTACCTGGGAAAACCTTAGTTCCACGTTGACGATATATAATTGAACCAGCTGTTATAAATTCTCCATCAGCTGCTTTTGCTCCTAATCTACGTCCGATAGAATCACGACCATTAGATGTTGAACCTTGCCCTTTATGATGAGCAAATAATTGGATATCTAATTTTAATAAATTCATAATTCTCCTCCTTACATTACTTTAATGTTTTCTTTATAATTTTTTTCTAATTCTTTTAGAAGATTAACCATATTATTAAGTAAAATCTGTACAGTTTCATTAGTTTTTAATACAACTATTTTTAAACCATCATCATTTACTTCATAACTTAGACACTTACTATCTAAAGATAAAA
This sequence comes from uncultured Bacilli bacterium, assembly GCA_947624045.1. GTDB lineage: Bacteria > Bacillota_I > Bacilli_A > RF39 > UBA660 > CANRGD01. The sequence goes on along the minus strand of CANQIL010000009.1, from coordinate 38,937 downwards.
GACCATTTACTGTTGTTGTTGCAATACTACTTACCGCACTACATACAATATCTTTTCCCAAAGGCGCATACATCGCATGTCCTAATATAGAAATTTCTTTGTATAAGTCTTTTTCTTTTTTTATTACTACTTTAATCATTAGGCATTAATCTTAGTAATTTTAATTTTTGTATATGGTTGTCTGTGTCCTTGTTTCTTACGGTTAGATCTGTCTTTACTCTTGTATTTAAAAACAGTTATCTTTCTTTGTTTACCATTTTTAACTACTTCACCTAAAACGCTAACATTAGTAAGATAAGGATTTCCTATTTTACTATCTAACATTAACACTTGGTCAAAAGATACTTTATCTCCTACTTCAGCATTTAATTTTTCAACAAAAATTTCGCTTCCTTCAGAAACATAATATTGCTTTCCACCAACTTTAATTACTGCATTCATCATTATACCTCCTTTATAATAACTTAAGACTCGCTCTTAAGGTACAAGTAGCCTTGTTTTTACCTTTTCAATGCGGTTTGAGCTTGAGGCGTCAAACAACTAGATTATAACATATTTGTAAAATAAAAGTCAATAGTGCAAAATTATACACTTGAATATAAAAAGAAAAAGTATTTATTCATCTACTTCTTCTTCGATAGCATTATCATCTAATTGAACCAGTACTTCTCTAGGCTTAGACCCATTAGCTGGTCCAATAACGCCATTTTCTTCTAAGATATCTACAATTCGAGCCGCTCTATTATAACCAAGTTTAAATTTTCTTTGAATTAAAGAAGCACTTGCTTTTTGGGTTGAAACAACAAATTGAACTATTTCTTTATATAAAGGGTCTTCCTCACTTTCACTAGCATTTATCTCTAAACTATTTGGATTACCACTTGAACTGACAGCTTCTAAATTCATAAGCTCATCATCATATTGAGCTTTTTGTTGCTCCACCGTAAAATCAATTATCCTTTTTATTTCATCATCAGTTATAAATGAGCCTTGAATACGAATAGGTGAATTTTGACCAATTGGTAAGAAAAGCATATCACCTTTTCCTAATAATTTTTCAGCACCTATTTGGTCTAAAATCGTTCTAGAATCTACTCCTGACCCAACTGCAAAGGAAATTCTTGATGGAATATTAGCTTTAATTAAACCGGTAATAACTTCGGTTGATGGTCTTTGAGTTGCGACTATCAAATGAATTCCGGCAGCACGAGCTTTTTGGGTAATTCTTAAAATTGAATCTTCAACTTCCTTAGCCGCCACCATCATCAAGTCAGCTAACTCATCAATAATAACGACAATATAAGGCATCTTTTCTTTTTCAACTTCACTATCTTTATTATCTTTATTCCATTTTTCAATATAGTCATTATATGATTCAATATTTTTCGTTTTCGTATCACTAAATGTTTGATAACGTCTTTCCATTTCCGCGACCATTTTAGCTAAAGCAATAGCTGCCTTTTTAGGGTCCGTTACAACCGGACAAAGTAAATGCGGAATACCATTATAAACGGATAACTCAACTACCTTTGGGTCAACCATAACCAATTTTACTTCATTTGGCTTAGCCCGCATTAGAATAGAACAAATTATACCATTAACACAAACAGATTTACCAGAACCAGTTGTACCAGCAATTAACATATGCGGCATTTTATTAACTTCACAAACACCAATATCACCCATAATACTTTTACCAAGTGGTACCATAAGTTTTTTATCAGGAGCATTACGCATTAAATTGCTACTAATAATTTCATAAAAACTAACTGGTGTTGGTGAGTCATTGGCAAACTCTATACCTACCGTATTCTTACCTGGTATAGGAGCTTCAATACGCACATCTTTTTTAGAAAGAGCTAAAGCTATTTCTCTATTTAATGAGGTAATTTTATTTACTCTCGTACCTGATGCTATTTCTAATTCATATTGTGCAACAGTTGGTCCAATATGAACTTCAACAACTTTACCATTTATTTTGAAATCTCTTAGTACTTTTTCTAAGTTCTCAATATTTTTCTCAATACTTGAATTATCTGTTTCTTTTGATTTTTTCTTAGGTTGATTTAAAAGACTAAGTGGTGGTAATTGATAAGCTTTATTACTTTTAACTTCTTCTTTTATCTCTTCTTTATTATTAGTAACCTGATTATCTTTTAGGGAAACTTTAGTAATTTCATCAATACTACTAACTTTAACATGTTTATTTTCTTCATCACTTTCATTACCATCACTAATAATTACGTGTTTATTTTCTTTCTCAGTCTCTTCGGCCGTAGCTGTTTTTTCTTTAGATGACTGAATCTTTTCTTTACCTTTTTCGTAGTTACTCTTAATAAATTCTACTATTGAAAAGCCTGTAAACATTGAAAGACCTGCTACTATTAAAACAATAGCTACTATCTGCATACCTGTATAAGAGAATAATTTTACAAATAATATCGCAAATACTCCACCAATTAAGCCTCCTCCAACGGCAAACCAATCTTCTAAGGAACCACTATTCATAATATTATTAAATCCCCCAATTAATTGGTCCACTGTTTCTTTAAAAATTAGCGTTACATTAGAATTATTTTCTAATATGAATTCTCTATGCATAATAATTAAAAGGCCAATTATAAATATATATAAGCCAACTAGTTTAGTTGAAAAAAAATTAGGCCATGTTCTTTTTATTAATAAATATGCTCCTACAATAAATAAGCTAACTAAGAAAAGCATATAAATAGAGCCCGTTAAAAATAGTCCAAATGAAGCAATCATTCTACCTACTGGCCCATATTTTCCCATACCTAAAATAGAAGCTATTACTAAAATAACACCATATAATTGATTAATAAATTCATTATCTCTCTTTGGAGATGATTTTCGTCTTTTTCTTTTTGCCATAATACACCTCTACCATCTAACTATAATTATACTCTGCTAGTAAAAATTTGTAAATAAACGTAGCTATTAATTTACAGTCAAAACTTTACTTATTATCGTAAAGCCAAAATATTTTCTACCGAAAGATTGGTACATCTTGATATTAAAGATACATCTACTCCTTCTTTTAGCATATTTTTTGCTATTGACTTAGCATTTTCTTTTCTACCTTCCTTAATACCTTCTTCTCTACCTTCTTCTCTATAGGTATTTTGCCAAAATATCTCTTCTTCTTCAGCTGTCATTAATAGTTCAAACTTATCGCCCCTATTTAATTTTTTCAATTTCTCAAAATAAGTCATTATTACTTCATCCTTTCTTTGCTTTATTAATTTTTCTAACTCTTCCGGTTGTAAGTCTTGCATTATTAAGTACTTATACTTTTCCACTTTTCTTGTATTTTTATTATACCAGTAGTCTAATATTTTGTCCATATTATATTCATACATTTTTACATTTTTAGCTATTTTTAGTATTTTTAAGGCTTTCTTCTTTTTAGACATTTTATAAGTAAGACTGATATGAAGAAAATTATCTTTTGTATTATAATCTTTTCCTCTTAATATCTTAGAAATAATTATATGACTAAAGAAAAGGAAATTCCTAAAGGCAACTTTTTCACTATACGCTGAATTAACTTCCAAGTGGATATAAAGATTTCCATTTATCTTAACTACGCAATCTACTCTTTTACTTTTTTCTTTAACAAAGCTTATTTTTAATTCATTATCTAGTTTTTCTAAAGAGTTTATTTTTATTTGTAAAATATCCTCAAGTAGCTTCGTTAATAGAAAAGGCTCATCTTCATCACAAAAGATAGCTTTAAATACAGCATCGTTCTTAGCCGTTAAAAACTTACTCAAAAGCTCTCCACCTCCTTTTTTTTAACACAATATCACATTAAAAAAACTAAGGCAAACGACCAATTTTTAAAATTGACAACAAAAAAACTTCAAAAAGACAAATTCGCCTTAAGCAAAATGTAATTTTGCAGGTTAAACTACCACCCAAAAACACTTTTTCCTAAAAATTTATTTTTTTCAAAAAAAGAAACTAGTTATCTACTAGCTTCTTTCGTAATTATAAATACTACACCTTTTTTCTGATTTTTAATAACAATATCATAACCAATTAAATTAAGAGTCTTCTTAACAATAGATAGGCCAAGTCCAAATTCACCTTTGATTCCTTTACGGAACGGAGTAAAGATTCCCTCAAGTAAATCATCGGCTATATTTTCACCGTCATTATAAAGAATTAATTTATTTTGCTTAGCCGTTATTTTTATGGTAGTTTTTGCATATCTACAAAAATTTGATAAAATATTATCTAAAATTGTCTCCCAATGTTCCTGGGTTCCATAATACTTTGATTTCTTATCAACAAAGGTAACATATTTTAAATCTCTAACAAACTTAAACTTATTAACTTCTTCATTGATAATTAAATTCATATCAACAGGAACAATATCAATATGCAAACTTTTTAGATAATCAAGTTTATTTAAGTAAAGAAGTGAGTGTACTTTTTGGTCAAGTTTTTCAGTTTGCTGCTTAATAACTTTTAAAGCTTCATCAGAATCTTCAACGTTATCTTCTACAGCTTCAATATATGATTTTATCACAGTGAGAGGTGTTTTAAAATCATGTGAGATATTTTGATACATTTGATTGCGATATTCCTCTTGACTTATTAAAGAAATACGCATATCTTCTATTGCTAAGGCTAAAGACCTAATCTCATCATCGGCCCTAAAGTCAATCTTATGATTAAAATCAGGATTATCAATATTATCAATCTTATTTTTAAGTCTATCAATCTTTTTAACGACAATTGATGACCATAAAACCAGAATTAAACCTATCAGTAAAAAGGTACCTAAAACTATCGGAAATATAGCACTCAATATAGCTGTCTTAATTTTATTTACGTAATTGTCATTGGAAAAGGCTATTTTTTTTAAATGGTCACTTTCTAAAACATAGTAGTAATAGCTTTTATTATTATAAACAACTTTACCATGCGAATCAGTCATTTTATTTACTAATTCTTCGATATTGTTTACTTTTATAACTGAGCTTAAATTATCACTAGTTTTAATATCTCCATCTAAAACATAGATATAAGCTACTTCAGTATTAAGAAGCTTTTTATCAAAATTACTATCAATTACTTTTAGTGGTTCACTTAAATATCTATAAATATTAGATTCTAAAACTGGAACTAAAATCTTAGGAAGTACAACTCCTAATGATAAGAATAGTACCATAAAGGCAATACCTACTAACCAAAGCAGTTGTCTTCCCAGTTTACTCTTACGATATATCATACTAAGCGATACCCATACCCATAAACAGCTTCTAAATTAAGCTTAGGCATTTTCTTTCTTAGTCTACGTATTCCATCATCAACAACTCTATCAGTTCCAAAGTAATCTCTTCCCCACACATTATTTAATATTTCTTCTCTTGTAAAACACTTTGTTTTATTTTTAAGAAAAAGCATTAATAAGTCAAATTCTAATGTTGTTAATTTAATTTGCTTTTGTTTAAATAAAACACTTCGTTTTTCTAAGTTAATAGAATATTCATCATACTCTACTATCTTTTTATCAGTATTTTTATAAACTCTTTTTATAATGTTATTAACCCTTAAAACAAGTTCTTTTGTGGAGAAAGGCTTCGTTAAGTAATCATCACTTCCTAACTCTAAACCTAATATTTTATCAAGTTCTTGGTCTCTTGCTGATGTAAAGATAACAGGAACAAATTCATTATTTTCTCTTATCTTTTTAATAATATCATAACCACTAACATTATCTTTAAGCATAATATCAAGTATCCATAAATCTGCCTTGCTGCCTATATAATTTAGAGCTTTTTTTCCTTCTTCAAAACATATTACTTCGTAAGATTCTCTTTCTAAATAAATTTTTATTAAATTACTAAGAGCTTTTTCATCTTCAACTAAGACAATTGTGTACATAATAAAACCTCCGACTTATAATTTTTCTTCTATCATCCTCCTCTTTATTTTAACATACTATATTAGAAAATCGAAATTTGCCTATTTTTAATATTTATTAATTATTTTTCTACCTCCTTTCTAAAACCATTGTATCTAACAATTGTGTAAAAATTATTAAAAAATTATGGGAAATTATGGGAGAACAAATTAGATAAAATTAAGTAGTCTTTTTATCTAATTTATTAAGCGCATCTATAGCTTCTTCAATATTTTTTATACTAATAATTTTTATTTTTAACTTATTATCTTTTTTTACTTTTAAGGCTTCTTCATAGTTCTCACCAGCTGGTACTAAGAAAATATCCATCTTATCATGAGCTGCTCCCATTAATTTATATTTAACTCCACCAATCTCTCCAACTGTTCCATCATATTCAATAGTACCAGTAGCGGCAATATCTAATGATTTGGTTATATCTTTTTTAGTAAGCTTATTATATAAATCTAATGTCGTTATTAAACCGGCTGATGGACCTGACTCATTACTTTTAAAATTAAATTCAACCTCTGGGTCAGTCTTGTAAGTACTGTAACTTTCTAAAAGTACGCCTAAAATAGTACTTCCCTCTAAGTCATAAAGTTTGCATTTAACAATCTTCTTCTTTTTATTTCTTTTAACTTCAATACTTACAGTATCACCTGGTTTATAACTACTAAGTAGTTCTCGGTACTCATCAGTTGTTTTAAAAGTCTTATTTTCAATACTAATAATTTCATCTTGAACTTTTAACTTAGTAGGATATTCTTTAAAAATAGCTGTTACATATATTTTAGTTTCTACTTCTTCTACTTCTTTATTAGCTAATTTAAAAGCCCATTTAACAGCCGCACTGTTTGATTCTTTTAGACTCAAATCATTTCTAAACTCAACATCATCAAGACTTTCTTCATCATTATATTTATAATTTGAAACTTTATCTAAATCCCAACCAGGTATAACATAACTAAGTAAATAGTAACCAAGTGTTCCCTGTAATTCATGAACAAAACACATATTAAGACTACCCTTAGATTTATAAGCATCTTCAACCACAACTCTCTTACCAATTTCTTTAGTACCGCCACCCGTAATTATATAATAATCAACTGGATAGATGAATATAATGAAAAGAAGAGTGATACAAATTAAAAATACTTTTTCTTCCTTAATATACTCAATTATATCATTAAAAAACTCTTTAAACTTTTTCATAATTTTTTATCACCTACCTAATTATAACAAATAAAAGGAGAAATATGAATAAAACTTTTAAAAGAATTCTTATCCTTAGCATTTTATCAGTATTATTAATACTCTATTTGTTAAATGCTTCATTAATAATAAAAAGTATACTCGAATATACTAAGTTATTTTTTACTAAACTATTCCCCGCTAATTTCATTTTTTTTACTATATCATCATTATTAATAGACTATGGATTAATTGAAACTATTAGTACTTATACCAATTTAAATACTTCAAACTTTTATATATTTTTAATGAGCTTAATAAGTGGTTTTCCTAGTGGTAGTAAATATACTAAAGAATTATTAGAAAATAAGCTAATTACTACTAAAGAAGCTAATACTATCATCATGTCTACGCATTTTCCTAATCCCTTATTTCTCTTAGGAACAGTAGCTATGATACTAGAAAATAAAACTATTGCTTTAAAAATATACCTCTCTTTAATACTAAGTAATTTACTAATTTTTTTACTAACAAATAAAAAACAAGAAAAAATAGCTATTACTTATAAAGATCCTCCTACTTTAGCTTTATCTTTAAATAAAGCCATTAATAGTACTATTAAAACAATTATCTTAATATATGGTACTAGTCTTTTTTTCTTTTTAATTTCTGTTATTATCTCTAAATATTTTCTTCTTAATACCACAACTTATATTCTTTTAAATGGCTTATTTGATTTAACTAAAGGAATTAGCTCTTTAACATTAACAAATAACTCTTTATTAAAATATATTTTTACTATCCTTTTTATTTCTTTTGGAGGAATAAGTATTCATATGCAAGTAAAAAGTATCATTACTGATACTCCTATAAAATATAAAAATTTTCTAATGGGTCGAATTATTTCTACAATTCTAGCTATAATGATATTTCTAATATTCTATAATTTTTAAAAATAATTAATAGGACAAACGATATTTATACCATAACGAGTAGATAAATCAGGATGATAAAAACCAATATATATCGTTAAAACACTACTATCAGTATTTATAATAATGTTATTAATACGTAAATCTTTTATTATTTCACCTCGATTATTTTTATACTCACCTAAATCAGGAATAGGATATTCTATACCATCATATTGAATCATAAACTTATCATCTTGTTTAGTACCAGTTGTATTTTCTAAAGCTTCATTATAGTCCATTGCTAAAAGTCTTGTAATTACTAAAGTCTTTTTAGTATTATCCCGAAATTTAAAATTAATAGTATAAATCCCATTATTAATAGTATAATCAGCACTTATTAAGCCTTTTTTTATTAAATCATCTTGAATTAATTTTGTTATAGTATTTTTATAAGTATAAATTTTTTCTTTATAAGACTCAATATTTCTTTTATTATTAAAAGCAGAAATAGAACTATAAACTGATACGGTAATTAAGCCTACTAAAACAAAACAGACAAGTATTTCAACAATAGTCATTCCTTTTTTATTAAGCATTTCTCTTCACCTCGATAGTAGCATAAGTATAAAAATCATTATCATCTTTTGAATTATGAAATTTAGCAATCAAACGATATTTAGCTCCATTAAGAGAACCTATGGTATATTCAGGTAAATAGTTTAAATAATCTCTTATTCCTATATCAAAGGCTTCATTATTTTTTATTTTAGCCTTAAAATTAGTTGTAACATAATCAATTATATAAACAGTAGGATTTTCTAGTCTCTTCATCGTTTCAAGGCAAAGATTTTTTTTATTAGTATCTGTAAAGTTATTACAATTAAACTCTACATATTTACTACTATTAATTGCCCCCGTATTTAAATTATAATAGCTATCTTGAGCCATTCTTTTAATCCAATATATAGCATATTTACTATCTAAGTCATCGTAACTTTCTCTTCTTTCATACTCACCCATTAAAGGATAAAAATTTACGTAAAGTATAGAAAATATTGTTACTAAAAAGACAGCTACTATTAAAGTTTCTACTAACATAAAGCCTTTATTATTTAATTTTCTCATAAATTTATTTACCCCTTTACTTGCTATTGTTGTAAATTTATTATATAATAAAATATAGTAAAATGCCATAGTAAAGTAAACAAAAGGGGTTGAAATGATGGTCTCATATGACGTAAAGCGTGTAACTAAAGGCACTGAAAGTTTTATGGTATCATTTGATTTTACAAAGACACCTATTACGCAAGTTGCTGATTATATAATCATTGCTGCATCTAAACATAATGCATCAGATATCCATTTTGACCCTCGGGAAAATGGTATGATGGTTCGGTTTCGTATTGATGGTGACTGTCAAGATTATACATTTGTACCTAAAGCTTATGAAAGAAATTTAACAACGCGTTTAAAATTATTAGCTAATATGAATATTACGGAAACTCGTCTGCCTCAAGATGGAGCCATTAAGGGTGACTATGGTGGCACTTATTTGGATATGCGTGTTTCTGTTTTACCGGTTAATGAGGGTGAAAAAGTCGTTATTCGTATTTTGGATTATACAAGAAGTTTATCAGGAATTGATACATTAGGTTTTCATCCTAATAATTTGGAAAAAATAAAAAGAATGATGGGTATTCCTAATGGCATTATTTTAACAACTGGCGCAACTGGTTCTGGTAAATCAACGACAAACTACTCTATTTTACAGGGGTTAAATAAACCAGAAACAAATATAATTACAGTTGAAGACCCTATTGAAATGAATATTGAGGGAATTAATCAAGTTCAAGTTAATGCGGAAATTGGTATGACTTTCGCAGCTGCCCTACGTTCTATTTTACGTCAAGACCCTAACGTTATTCTAATTGGAGAGATTCGTGACTCTGAAACGGCCCAAATTGCCGTTCGTGCTTCTATTACCGGACACTTAGTTTTATCAACTATCCATACTAATAATTCGCTTGCCACTATTGAACGTTTACTTGATATGGATGTTGAACGTTACCTTTTATCAACGGCTCTAACTGGTATAATTTCTCAACGTCTAGCTAAAATGCTTTGTCCTGAGTGTAGAATTCAAAGAGAAACAACTAAATATGAAAAAAAAGTTTTCAAAAAATATCTTCATCAAGATGTCCCTTTAATTTGGGATGCTAATCCTAAGGGATGTGAACATTGTCGTAATGGTTATCATGGTCGTATCGCTATTCATGAAGTTTTGGAGTTAGATGATGATATTAGATCGGCTTTAAATAATGAAAAATTAGAAAAAAAAGAATTAGCTAAAATGGTTTATACTGGTAAAACTATTACAATGCTTCAAGATGCTCTAATTAAAGCTTTAGAGGGAAAAACTTCTTTTGAAGAAGTTTATAGAGTTATTGAAATAGAAAATGAAGATGATGAAAATTATGAACAAGAATTAGCTGTTATAATGCCTAAAATAGAAAAGAAAGAAGAAGTTGTTGAAGAAGAAAGTGATGATTTATTAGAAGTACATGAAACAAAGCCAAAAACTTCTGAAAATAAGCCTAATACAAATAATAATACAACACAAACACCGCCTAAAGTTGAGGCCCCTAAACAGCCAGCAGAAAAACCAAAAGTAGCAATTGCTCAATCGCCAAAAACTGTTTCTACTTCTACTCCTGCGCCTGCTCCTGTGCCAGTTACTCAAACACAACCTGTAAAAAGTGTAGTTCCTAAAATTGTTATTCCAAATGAGGCAACTCCTCCAAAACAAAATACTGTAGTAGCACCAGTTCAAAGTACAGCAAATACTCCTCAAGCTAAGCCATCACCTATTCCAAAAATAGTTATTCCAACTACACCGCCTGCTCAGGCAAGTACAATAAAACCACAACAACAAATAACAAATCAAGCTCCTGTTCAAATACCAAATAAGCAGGTTGTAACTCAACAAGTTATTCCTAAGCTTATGCAACCTAACATGCAAAATATACAGCAAATAAATCAACCACAACAAGTTCAAGTACCACAAAACAGTCAACAACAATTACAACAAATTATGCAAAGACCACCCTTACAAGTAAAAAATTAAAAAAGCGAGTCAAATAGTAAAATGACTCACTTTTTTAGAATATACTATGGAGTTAGAACAAAACGTGTAGTACCGTTGTCACCATCACCACCAGTCGAATGACTAGTATCAAATATTCCTCCACTAGCGGCACTACTATATAGAGCTCCACGTGTAGACCAGGGGCGCTCATTATATACGAAACCACCATAATCACCATACCAATGTAATGTTTCTAATAAAGCTTGTCCATAACATACTCCACCATTACATGATTTTGATGAATTTGTAACATCTGGAATAGTTGGCATCCCGTCACTAGTTGTGGAAACTTTGTACAAATTATAGTATTTTGCATCCGGAAAAGCAATTGCTTTTGATGAATTTACAAAATCTACATATGTATTATTTTGCCATACTTTTCCTGTAAAGCCTGAGTTATAGGCTATTGAATTTCCACTCATTGGTGAATTATCTTCATAGTAAGCAAGCACTCCCATTACATATTCCCACGCTCCGCCACTCATATCATATATTCCAGTTATGTTTCCAGTGGTAGAAGCACCAACTCCGGCCTGGCCTTGGCCTTCTCCTAAATTAGTCATATCGTTATATGCATATTGTGGTTCTTTTGTACTTCCCTGACTTGGTGTTCCATTACTTGAACCTGTTATAAAAGTAGTTGATTTATTTTGATATACTTCCTTATATCTTCCTTTATAATCAGAATTGCCATATTTTCCATACTTGCTTTGGGATAGATAAGCTACTGCTCCCCATTCATCATTTTTTATCATATGTAAGTCACCACTATCACTAAATCCAAATGTTGTTGTATTATTTTGCATACTTCTTGCTGCGTAAAAGAAACTACTTATTTGTTGATTTCTTAATGAAGCTACTCCTGGTTTTATTGTCACTTTACTTACATTGCAGGCTTCATTTACACATAGATTAGTTGATGCTAGTGTTCCTGTTACTTCAAATTTTCCAACCCATATGCCATTTCTCTTTTCATCACCAAAATCAAAAGCTTCGTTGGTACGCCAATTTGTAGGAGAATTTCCTGTATACTGAGCATTTCCTGTTTCAGTTACTTTGGATATAAACTTTACATCTATCTCACCAGGTAATCCTTGAGTTGGATTATTATTTCCAAAACTGGCTTTACCAAAATAATTTGTTCCATCTTCACTTTTTATCGTATATGAATATCTTGGTATCCACACCCACATTGTATTGATATCATCCATATTTATTGATGTTCCAATATTGGCTTTCTTATAATATTCTCTATTTGCATCTTCAAAATTGTAATAAACTAATGGTTTAGTCTCTCCTAGAGTTATTTCATCAACATAATGAGTTTGTATTTCTTCTTCATCCAATACTTTATCAAAAATCAAAGCATCATAAACAGTTATATTAGAAAAATAACGTCCTGTTTTACTATGTGGATCACTGCCTACCAAAATAGAACGTGTCGATTTTAGAGTAGTTATATTAGTAGCTTTACTAATTTTTTCACCATTTACATAAAAATTCATTGTCTCTCCATCAGACGAGCCAATTAATATATTATAATCTTTTGTTATCGTTTCATCTGCTTTAGCATTTAATGATATATAACTTTTTGTTGTACTATCATATAAACTAAAATACAATGAATTATTCTGATAATAAAATCCTCCACCAGCTTGTTCCCAATTTCCAAATAAATAAGATGGATTAGATGGTATAGCATTAAATTTAAATTTTAAAACTAAAGTTATTTGATTTTTAAAATCATAATTAGCTAAGCCAGCATCTATATAATCATCTACTCCATCTAAAGTAGCTTCTTCATTACCAACAACTGCTCCTCCATTAATTATTCCATCATTATTATTACCTGATAAATCTTTAACTATATTTTTTACTGTTACAGCATTGGCCCATTTTTGATTATTATAATCATACCAATCATTATTCGTGTTATTTATATCAGCTTTCTTCCACTCACCTGTTGTATCGCTTGTTTTCTCATAATAAACTGGTATCATATCTCCATTTAATTCTGGTGGATTTGGAATACCATCAACTAATGGTGCTACTGTTCCACTGTCTTCTCCATCTACAACACTCTCATAAATAAAAGATCTATCTAAGCCACCAATTATTACTTCACCAGCTGGCATTTCTGTTGATGAATTTAAGAATGTTGCTTTTAATGTTACTGTTTCTTTAGCATTTTCATCCAATACTGGAATACTAGAAAAATCAGTTGTACTTTTTATTTGTGTTTTACCATAGTTTACTTCATATGTAACATTATTTCTTAAAATATCTTGGTCAGCTGAATCCCCTAAAAAAGTTAAATTAGAACTTTTTCCTGTTACATCTACTAGTCTGGCGGGAATGTTACCTGTATTTTTAACTGGTATAGTAAAAGTACAAGCATCTCCAGGTTTATTAAAAACAACACTCATACCCTCAATAGAAGTGCCTGTTACTTTACCTATGTTACATTCTGCTGTACCTGTTTTAGCAGTTTCAATTTCATCAGTTAAAAAGACTACATCCCATTTAGATTCCACTTTAGCAGTACCACTTATTTTTAAACTAGCAGATAACAAAGCATAACCAATTGATAAGCCTAGTACTACTACACAAAGACAAATTATTATAATTAATTTAGTTTTTCGATTATTCATACTAACACCTTTTTTTCCACTGTTTCTATTTTTACTTAACTATATCATACCCCCCCCCCATACCGTCATGTCAAGTGATTATGTGAAATTTCACATAATTGCTTTTATGTGAAGTTTTTTATTATGTCAAAGTATTACCATAAAGAGCTTTATTTTATAAGCCTTTTTTAATTAAATTCCTTGACATAATATATTAATTGTCTGCGATTTCTTTAATTATTTTTAGACTAATATGCTTTTCTTAGCACTCAAAATAAATTATAAATAAGTTAAATTAAAAATTATTTTATAAAAATAATGGAAAGTGAATTTGATAAAAATAAAAAATAAATTTTCAGATAAAAGAGTAAGCAACATATGATTTTTATACATATTTTAACTATATTTTTAAAGCTTTAAGCAATATAATAAATTTCAAAAAATTGTTTTGTTATTATAAACTATTCATAAAAAAACTTATATAAATTATAAATTTGTAGATAGCTGTAAAAGACAAGATTAAATATTAAAAAATGGCAAAGTTAAAATGTTATAAACTTTAAAAATTATTATGTCAAGAAAATGAGTTAAAAAAGCCCATAAAATAAGCTTTTTATAGTAATACTTGACATAATAAAAAACTTCACATAAAAGAAAAAAATAAAAAATTATGAAAAAAATTTTATTTCTTCATAATTATTAACACTTCATTTACAAATACTAATCTTTTATAAAACTATCTAACTCATCTTTAGTCATAAAACCAATATGCTCTTTAATAATAAATCCATCTTTCATTAATTTTAAATTAGGTATAGTCATAATACCATATTCTTTACTTAACTCAGGATGTTCATCTACATCAATAGATACTATTTTTAAAGCACTATTCTCTTTAGAATACTCTTCTAATATTGGTTTTAACTGTCTACAAGGTCCACACCACGTAGCATTAAAATCTACTAATACTAAACCTTTTCTTAATAACTCATCTAAGTCATCTTTATTTTCTAGTTCTACCATAAATCCTCCTTTTAAATATCTATATTAGATAATTTATTTTTAGAAACTAATGTTTTAATAGTCTCCTTATTTACTATATCATATTTTAATAATAAATTAACAGTATAATTATCAGCTTCTTTAGTATTTAGTTTACTATCAAGAGCATATATTTCATCCATACAATTCTTTATATTTTGCGTTTGCTTAGATATTATTGGTGTTTTATCTAATATAAAAGGATAAAGCTTACTATCATTTACTAAGATATCTTTTTTAAAAGGCAACAGTAGCAGAATGAATATAATAAGATAGCCTGTTATAAAAGCAATTATACCTCCTATTATTTTACTAGGCAATAATAAAATAATAGTTAAATCAACTAATTTTTCTACTATACCAGAAATTTTTAGTAAAAAAGCATATACTCCTATGAGTAAGGAAAATATTACTAAGAAAGAGATAAACTGATAAATTATTATATTAATTGATTGAGCATTTTCTAAGATACCACTAAATTTAAAGAATGGCAAATATAAACATAAGAAATTGCCAACTGGTTTCATTAAATAAAAGCTTATCACAAATACAATAACAATTCCAATTAACGAAGCAGCTTCTTTAATAGCTCCTCTTTTAAAGCCTACAATAAAGCACATAAGTAATATTAAAATTATTCCGATGTCTAATATTGACATTTAATCACCCTCAATTTATTTAATTATAACGTATTAAGAAGAAATATGCTATAATATTTAGCGAAAAGCAAATTTATTTGACAAAGGAGACAGTATGAACGTAGTTATTAGAGTAAATGATGAAATTAAAGAAAAAATGCTTGAATATTATAAAGATAAGAAAAGAGATAAAGTTATTCCTTATGTCGTTTTTCAAGCTCAAGATGAAGATACGGTTATTACCATGTATGAATCAGGTAAAGTTATGTTTCAAGGAGTAAGTGCTGATGTTGATGCCGCTATGTGGGGAGTAGCTTTAGAAAATACCAAAGAAAATAAAGAAAAGCAGAAAAAAATTGATGCTAAATATTTTAATTGTAGTAGTGTTGGTTCTGATGAAGTTGGTACCGGAGATTATTTTGGACCTATTGTTGTTACAGCTTGCTATGTAAAAAAAGAAGATGTTGAATTTTTAGAAAAACTTGGTGTTGGGGATTCTAAAAAAATAGATGATAGTAAAATTATGAAGATTGCGCCTGAAATAGCTAAAAAAGTTAAGTATCGTAGTTTAATTCTTACTAATGAAGAATATAATCAAAAATATAGTAAAGAAATTAATATGAATAAAATAAAAGCTATTATGCATAATAAAGTTTTATATCAACTAGTTCAAGAAGAAAAACCTAGTTATGATTATATTATAGTAGATGAGTTTGCTAGAGAAGCAAGATATTATGAATACTTAAATGGTATAAATGATATTCAAAGAGGTATAACTTTTATGACTAAAGCTGAAGATAAAAACTTAGCTGTTGCCTCTGCTTCTATTATAAGTAGATATTTATTTTTAAAAGAATTTAATAAATTAAGTGATTCTCTACATATACCTCTTCCTAAAGGAGCTGGTTGTGAAGTTGATAAAATTGGGGAAGAGATAGTTGATAAATATGGCGAAGATAAATTAAAAAAAATAGCTAAATATAATTTTAAAAATACAGATAGAATTCTTCATACTTTGATATATTAAAAAAGTAGTTCAACGCTACTTTTTTCTTGTATAAATTAACCTTTTATATTGAATATCTTCATATTCATCAGAATAAATTACTTCTTTTAGAAAATCATTTTCATTAAAATCAGGAAAATAGGCATCTGCTTCTTTAGAATCAGCTATTTTTGTAAGATACATTTTGGATACATACTCTATTAATTGAGCATATATTTTAGCTCCTCCAATTACATAAAACTCTTCCCTACTTGTTTCACAATAATTTAGTAAATCAGCTATATTATGAAATATTAAAGTATCTTCTAAATAACGGTTTTGATGAGTAATTACAATATGTTTTCTATTAGGTAATCTTTTAGGTAGTGAATAATAAGTATTTACTCCCATAATTATATTTTTATTAAGAGTAGTTTCTTTAAAAAAACGTAAATCTTCTGGTATATGCCATAACAGATTATTATCTTTACCTAATTCTTTATTTTGACCAATTGCCGCAATTAAGTATAAATTATCCATAATTATATTCCTAACTCGAAGTGTAATTGGGGATTTTTTTCTTTTATTAATTGTTTAGGATAATCTTTTAAAACGACATCATCAGGTGTAAAATCATAAAAGTTTGTTTTATCTTTATTTAGTTCAATAGTTGGATTACAAGGAACACTTTCTCTTTTAATTAGCTCTTTCGCTTGTTCAACATGACGGTCATAAATTTGAATATTATTATAAAACCAAGTAAAACGACCAGGTGTTAAGTTTAGATGTCTGGCGATTAAATGTTGAAAAACTAGATATTGCATTTGATTAATACAACCTGCCGTAGCAAAGTCACTGGACCTTTGGGTAAGACACATATCTAAATAATCAACTCCATCACGTCCATGGCGAATATTCCATTGAGTTAAAAAGGCACAAGGTTTTAAGCCATGTTTTTCTTTAAAGTCATCTTCTTGCCATAAAGAAATTATATGCCGTCTACCATCAGGATTTTCTTTTAGACCTTTCAAAAGCTGTGAAACAAGCTCATGTCTTTTAACTGTTTCACCATAAACAGTACCAATTGTTCTATTACCAATATCCCA
The DNA here is from genome assembly GCA_947624045.1 of uncultured Bacilli bacterium. Classification (GTDB taxonomy): domain Bacteria; phylum Bacillota_I; class Bacilli_A; order RF39; family UBA660; genus CANRGD01. The sequence continues at coordinate 21,349 of CANQIL010000009.1, read as the reverse complement.
TTCATCCCACCAAGTAACCTTATATTTATCCCTTAATAAGTCTAAGTCATTAGATTCATCTTGATAAATCCATAACAATTCACCAATAGCACTTTTAATAGCGATAGGTCTAAGTGTTATCATAGGACTTTCATTCTTAGTTAAATCATAAGTACACATTCCATGATTAACACTTAAAGTATGAGCTTTTGTGCCATCAGCATAATGAGGTCTAGGATTTTCATCTAAAGAGCCTTCATCTAATATTCTTTGTAAAATTTCTTTAGTATACATATCACCTTTTGTCATTTAAAAAACCTCCCTTTAATACCAACCACTTTAATCCTTGTAAATTTATTATAACTAGTTTTTGGCAAAAAGAAAAGAGCCTTTAAAACTCTTAATTTTTAAAATTATCAGGTAAATCATCAATTATATCTGAATCACTCTCAACATTCTTTTCATTATTATCATTTATTGTTTTATTAATTATAATACTACCAAAAACAATTCCTACTATTAAAACAACAGCTAAAACAAGTAAAAAGATATTAGTATTTTTATTACCTTTCTGATTTTTCTTTTTTTGATTCTTTTTTTCTTCCATATTATCACACTTCCCTTTAACATTATTATAAATTATTTTTAAGTCAAATGTAAAGAAAAAAAGAATTAACATTAGTCATTCTTTTTAACAAAGCGATTAAATTCTTTTATCTCATCAGTTTCTAGATTAGTATCAGCTAATTTTTCAATTAAGCTTTTTTGTTCTCTTGATAATTTATTTGGTGTATATACTTTAAAAACTACATACATATCTCCTTTATGATGAGCAAATTTATTATCGACACCTTTACCTTTAATACGTTGCTTATCACCACTATTAGTACCTGCTGCTATATTGATTTTTAAGTTACCATAAAGAGTTGGTATAGCCTTTTTACAGCCTAAAATAGCTTCGGTTAAAGTTAGGGGTACTTCTAAGTATATATCATCATTATCACGAACAAAATAATCATGTTCATCTACGACAAATTCAATGTATAAGTCGCCATTGCTTCCCCCATTACTACCAGGATTACCTTTACCACTTACTCGTTGACGGTCACCTGTTTTTATACCGGCCGGAATATTTATCGTAAGATTTTTCTTTCTTTTTACACGACCTTTACCATTACATTCACTACATTTACGTTTATAAGTATAGCCTTGACCATGACAATCAGAACAAGTAGTTTGCGACATAAAAGAACCTAAAATAGTATGTTGCTCAGTTGTAATAGTTCCTTTACCGTGACAAGTACGACATTCTTCTTTATCAAAGCCACCACGACCGTGACATTCATCACACTCTTCGACTACATCAATGGAAAATTTCTTTTCTGTACCATAAATAGCTTCTTCAAAGTCTAAGTCCATTCGCATCAAGACATCGCTACCGCGACTAGCCCGACTTTGTTGTGAGCCACCACCAAAACCAGAAAAGCCACTAAAGCCACCACCTGAGCCAAAGATGGTATCAAAAATATCGCCGAAATCAAAGTCAGATGTAAAGCCACCACCGAAACCATTGAATCCGGCACCACCAGCTGAACTATCAACACCAGCATGACCGTATTGGTCATACATTTTTCGCTTACTTTCATCGGATAATACCGAATAAGCTTCTTGAGCTTCTTTAAACTTTTCAGCTGCATTTGGGTCATCTTTATTTAAATCCGGATGAAATTCCTTTGCTTTTTTACGAAAAGCACTTTTAATATCAGCTTCAGTGGCATTTTTATCAACACCAAGGACTTCGTAATAATCTCTTTTCGTTGCCAATTAACTCACTCCCTTTTCTTTTAATGGAATAAAGTAGCCCCTAATTGGGGACTACTTAAATTATTCTTCTTCAACATCGGCTTCTTCAACATCATCGTCTTTATTTTTCTTTTTATCTTTCTTATCTTCTTTAGCTTCTTCTTTTTCAGTTTCTTCTCTTTCTTTAGCAGCTTGTTCATAAACCTTTGTTGCTAGTGCCATAGCTTTTTCTTGAAGTTTATCTTTCTTTTCTTTGATGTCATCAATATCGCCTTTTTCTAAAGCTTTCTTTAAATCATCAATTAAATCTTCAGCTTCTTCTTTTTCTTTCTTATCAGCTTTATCACCTAAGTCTTTTAGAGCTTTTTCAGTTTGAAAAACCATTTGTTCAGCTTCGTTTTTAACTTCAGCTTCTTCTTTACGTTTCTCATCAGCTTCTTTATTTTCTTCAGCTTCTTTACGCATCTTTTCAATTTCTTCATCAGTTAAATTAGTACTTGATGTAATTGTAATTGATTGCTCTTTATTAGTACCTAAGTCTTTAGCTGTAACATTAACAATACCGTTAGCATCAATATCGAATTTAACTTCAATTTGTGGAACACCACGTGGTGCAGGTGGAATATTTGTTAATTGGAATCTACCTAAAGTCTTATTGTCATTAGCCATTGGTCTTTCACCTTGTAAAACGTGAACATCAACTGCAGGTTGATTATCAGCAGCCGTTGAGAAGACTTCTGACTTTGATGTTGGAATTGTTGTATTACGTGGAATTAATGTAGTCATAACACCACCTAATGTTTCAATACCAAGTGATAATGGTGTAACATCTAGTAAGACGATATCATTAACATCACCTGTTAAGACACCACCTTGAATAGCAGCACCCATCGCAACAACTTCATCTGGGTTAACCTCACGTGATGGTTCTTTACCTAATTCTTTAGTAATTAAATCATATACCATTGGGACACGAGTAGAACCACCAACTAGAATAACTTTATCAATATCTTTCTTAGTCATTTTAGCATCTTTTAAAGCTTTTCTTACTGGCTCAACAGTTGATTCAACTAAATCAGAAATTAAATCTTCAAATTTAGCACGAGTTAGTGTCATATCAACATGAAGTGGCTCTCCATCATCGCCCTTAGCAATAAATGGTGCTGAAATTTGCGTAGATACCATTCCTGATAAATCTTTCTTAGCTTTTTCAGCTACTTCTTTAAGACGTTGCATAGCCATTTTATCATCAGTTAAGTCAATATCGTTTTCTTTTTTGAATTCTTTTACTATGTAGTCAATAATTCTTTGGTCAAAGTCATCTCCACCTAAGTGATTATTACCATTTGTAGCTTTAACTTCAAAAACACCATCACCAATTTCAAGAATTGATACATCGAAAGTACCACCACCTAAGTCATAAACTAAAATAGTTTGACCATTTTCTTTATCTAGTCCATATGAAAGAGCAGCAGCTGTTGGTTCATTGATAATTCTTTCTACTTCTAAGCCTGCAATCTTACCAGCATTCTTAGTAGCTTGACGTTGTGAGTCATTAAAATATGCTGGAACGGTAATAACAGCTTTAGTAACTTTTTCACCTAGATAACTTTCAGCATAATCTTTAATATAAGATAAAATCATAGCTGAAATCTCTTCTGGTGTATATTTCTTATCTTCTAATTTAACTTTTTCATCAGTACCCATTAATCTTTTAATAGATGATACTGTATTAGGATTAGTTAAAGCTTGTCTTTTAGCGGCTTCTCCTACGATTCTTTCACCTTTCTTAAAAGCAACTACTGATGGTGTAGTTCTTCCTCCTTCTGGATTAGGAATTACTTTTGGTGCTCCTGCTTCCAAAACAGCGGCACATGAATTTGTTGTACCTAAATCAATACCTATTATTTTACTCATAAATTTATCTCTCCATTTCTTTTTTAAATTTGATTTATTTTAACTGAGGCAGGTCTTATAACTCTACCTTTGTATTTATAACCTTTTAATAATACTTCAATAACTACTTCATCTTCCATATCTGAAACGCTATCAGTCATTAAAGCTTCTTCTTGATTGGGGTCAAACTTTTCCCCTACACGATTTATCTCTTCAACACCAAACTTTTTTAGTAAATCAGCAAGAGATGCATACATCATTTTAAAGCCAGCTAAGAACTTAGATAACTCATCAGTTAAGTCATTATCATCAAGCTTAATTGCTCGTTCAAAATTATCAACGATAGGAATTAATTCCGTTATAATATCTTGATTAGCAAACTTCAAAATACTAGCTGTTTCATCATCTTTACGTTTACGATAGTTAATAAGTTCAGCTTGAGCTAGTTGTACTTTTTCTATTAAATGCTTATTTTCTTCTTCTAGTTTTTTTATTTCATTTTTTAAAGTAGCTTCTTTTTTGTCTTCTTTTTTATGTTTTTTATCACAACACTTATTCTTATCACACTTTTTTTCTGGACAATCGCAATTGTCCTCAGGTGTTTTTTCTTTAGTTTCTTGTTCTTCTTTAATTTCTTCCTCCATAATTACCTACCTTTCTATATTTTCTTTCATGTATTCTAGGAGTGAAACAACTCGGTCATACTCCATTCTCTTTGGTCCAATTATGGCAATTGTTCCTTCTTCATAACCATTTTTAAATTTAGTTTTAATAACAGTTACATCACTATCTATATTAGTTTCATCACCAATATAAACTTTAATATTATTGTCATCATCCTCTTCAATATTACGAAGAAGTGTTTTGCTTTCTAATTTATTGAAGACATTTTTAATTTTTTCAATATTGGTACTAAACTCTGGTTGTTCTAACATTTTGTTTCTACCAACAATATTTACTTCACTACTAGTAAAATCATTAAATACATGATAGAAAGCATTATATAGTTGCTCATGCTGTTGAACATAATTACCTATAATAGGTCTTATTTCACACTCTAGCTTACTACTAACTTCATCAATTGGTGTACCTGAGATTAAATTATTAATTAGACCAACTGTTTTCTTGACATCTTCTAAGGATACTTCATATAGTTTAATTTGCTTATGTTCAACATGTCCTTTATCCGTAACAATAATGACTATCATACTAACATCATCAATAGGAACTACTTCAATTTGTTTTAGTAAATTTTGATGAGAATTGCTTCCTAAAATGACCGTTGTATAATTCATCATTTCGGATATTACTTCTAAGGACTTTTCAATAACGTCAGTTAAAGCCATTTGATTACTAAAGACTTTTTGGATCTTTAGCATATCATCGTTTTTCATCTTTTTAACTTCCATTAAGTTGTCAACATAATACCGATAACCTTTACTTGAAGGTACTCTTCCTGATGAAGTATGGGTCTTTTCTAATAATTCATGTTCTTCTAACACACCCATTTCATTACGAATGGTAGCTGATGAACATTTCATTATTTTAGCCACTAACTTAGAACCAACAGGAATAGGGTTTTTTATGTATTTTTCAACAATTATTTTCAAAACCTTTTCTTGTCTATCAGTCAACATAATAATTAACCTCCTAGCACTACTAATTTATGAGTGCTAATGGTATTGTATGACAACTTTTAGCACTTGTCAATAGTTTGTGCTAATTTTTTTGATTAATTCAGAAATTTACATTTGAAAAGAAAAAAGCCCAGTTTATGAGCTTAAAATAATATCTATGGTGTTAAGACGAAACGAGAACCGACAATAATGTGAGCGTGTCCGTAAGCTTCGTTCGAGCAGAACACTCCCGCATTAATGCTATTACTGTAGTAACAGCCACGTGTGGACCATGGACTACTGCGATACGGAAATCCATCATTATCTTCATACCATTTTAAAGTCTCTAATAAAGCGTGCCCATCACACATTCCCCCTTTACATGCCTTCATAGAATTTTTTAAATCTGATGCTGTTGGCATTTCTTCCTTAGAGGTTGAAACCTTATATAAATTATAATATTTTGTCTTTGGAAAAGAAATTGGTGGTTCATTTATAAAATTTTCATAATTATTATCTCGATATACTTTTCCTGTGAAACCTGAATTGTGTGTAGCTGAGTTTCCAATTATTGGTGTATAGGGGTATTCATAATATGCTACAACTCCCATGACATATTCCCATGCTCCTCCTGACATATCATATACTCCATATATTGTTCCAGTGGTTGAAGCTCCAGGTCCGGCTTGGCCAGCTCCTGCTTTCAAGTCTGTTAAGTTATTATATACATATTGTGTATTTGTTATATTAGTACTTGGTGTTCCATTACTATTTCCTGTTATACAACTACTAGATTTATTTTGATATACTTCTTTATTAGCTTTAGTATATTCACTATTTCCATATTTGCCATATTTACTTTGGGAAAGGTACGCTACTGCTCCCCACTCATCATTTTTTATCATGTGTAAGTCACCACTAGTAGTAAACCCATAAACGTCTGCATTATGTAGTTGCATACTCCTTGCTGCATAGAAAAAACTACTTACTGTTTGATTTCTTAATGATGCTACTCCTGGTTTTATTGTTATATTGCTTACATCACATGACTCGTCTATACAAGCTTGACCATCAGTTGATAAGCTTCCCGCTGTTTCAAATTTGCCTACCCATATTCCACTTCTCTTTTCACCGCCAAAGTCAAAGGCCTCATTAGTGCGCCAATTGGTTGGTGTTTTTCCTGTATATTGAGCACTTCCTGTCTCTGTTACTTTGGAAATAAACTTGACATCTATTTCTCCTGGTAATTCTTGGGTAGGATTATTATTGCCAAAACTAGCTTTACCATAATAATCTGTTCCATTTTCACTTTTTATGGTGTAAGAGTATCTTGGTATCCACACCCACATCGTATTTATATTTTTCATATCTATTGGCGTTCCGAGTGAAGCTTTCTTTATATCTTCTCGTACATCAGAAGTTACTGTTACTGCATTCGCCCATTTTTGATTAGAATAGTCATACCAATTATTATTCTCATTATTTATATCTGCTTTCTTCCACTCACCTGTTGTATCACTTGTCTTTTCATAATATACTGGTATCATATCACCATTTAATTCTGGTGGATTCGGTATATTATCTACCATTGGTGTTACTGTTCCACTATCATCTTCATCTACAACACTTTCATAAATAAAAGCTCTATCTAAACCTCCTATTATTACTTCACCAGTTGGCATTTCTGTTGATGAATTTAAGAAAGTTGCTTTTAGTGTTACTGTTTCTGTTTTTTGTTCATTTAATACAGGAATACTAGAAAAATCAGTTGTACTTTTTATTTGTTCTTTACCATAATTTACTTCATATGTAACATTATTTCTTAAAATATCTTGATCTGCTGATTCGCCTAAGAATGTTAAGTTTGAACTCTTACCTGTTACATCAACAAGTCTTGCTGGAATATTACCAATATTTTTAACTGGCACAGTAAAAGTACAAGCATCTCCTGGCTTATTAAAAATAACACTCATATTTTCTATTGAAGTACCTGAAACTTTCCCTATATCACAACTTGCTGTACCAGTTGTAGTAGTTTCAATATTATCTGTCAAAAAGACTACATCCCATTTAGATTCTACCCTAGCAGAACCCTCTATCTTTAAACTAGCTGAAAGTAATGCGTAACCAATTGATAAGCCTAAAACTACTACACAAAGACAGGCTATTATAATTAATTTTGCTTTTCTACTATTCATATATTTCCTCACTATTCTATAGACCAAATTAGTCTATCTAAAAATATTGTAGACTAGTTAAGTCTAAAAGTCAATAGACTAAATAAGACTATATTAAAATAACCTTGAGGTGGAACTAATGAATAGACTAAAAGATTTACGACAAGATAATAACTTATTACAAAAAGACTTATATAAAAAAACAGGTATATCGCAAAAAGCTATATCTAATTATGAAACAGAAAAAACAGACATACCAACTCAGGCTCTTAAAAATCTAGCCTCTTTTTATAAAACAAGTATTGATTATATCCTAGGTCTAACTGATGAAAAAGACCCTTATCCTAGAAAAAGTAAGCTTTAAATAAGCTTATTTATTTTTCACTTAAATTTCATAATTATTGTATAATATTATCTAGAGGTGTAATAATGAAAATACTAATCGTTGATGATGAAGAAAAAATTCGTTTTCTAATAAAAGAATATTGTATTAATGCTGGTTATTCTACTGAAGAAGCTGATAGTGGTAAAAAAGCTTTAGAGCTACTTCTTAACAATAAGTATGATTTATTAATACTAGATATAATGATGCCTTCTATGGATGGTTTTACTATGTTAAAAGAATTACCTAAAGAAAAGCAAATTCCTACAATTATCCTATCAGCAAGAGATCAAGAATATGATAAACTATTAGGTTTTGAATTAGGCATAGATGATTATCTTACTAAACCTTTTTCTCCTAAAGAATTAATGGCTAGGATAAAAGCTATTAGTAAAAGATATAACTCTACTAATTTAGATATATATAAGTATAAAACTTTAGAAATAAATTATTCAGCTCATACGATAAAAATTAATAATAAACTAATCAATGTTACTCCTAAAGAATTTGAAATATTAACATTTTTAATTAATAATAAAGATATAGCTATTTCTAGAGAACAACTTCTTTCTAAAATATGGGGCTATGACTACTTTGGCGATGATAGAACAGTAGATACGCATATTAAAATGCTTAGAAATAATCTTCAAGAATATCGTGATAATATTATCACGGTAAGAGGAGTTGGTTATAGATATGTTGAAAATGAAGAATAACATTAATAGTGCTATTTGGAAATACTTTTTACTTTTTTCTATTTTAATATTGAGTTTTTTATGGCTTTTCCAAGTACTATTTTTTTCTAATTACTATAAGTCTGTAAAAGTCAATGATATTAAAACAGTTGCGAATAAAGTAAAAAGGAATTATCAAAGTACTAATTTTGAAGATAAGATAAATAATTTAGCTTTTGATAAAGAAGTCTGTATTGAGATAATTGATGAGAATTTATTTTCTCTTTATACATCTAATTTTTTTGGTAAGGGTTGTCTTAATAATACTAATAAGACTAATAATTATAAATTAGATTTTATAAATGATACTGTTAGTGAAAAAACTTATAATTTAGTTAATACTCGTTTTAAAAATGAAACACTTGTTTATGCAATAAGACTAGATAATGAAAAATATGCTTTTATTAATACTTCCCTTACTCCAGTTGAAAATACGGCTAGTATTATTAGAAGACAGTTATTAGTAGTAACTTTTGTAGTCTTAATTTTATCATTTGTTTTAGCTTATTTTATTTCAAGGCATATATCAAAGCCTATTATTAAAATGAATGAAGCTGCTCAAAAATTAGCGAAAAATGATTTTTCAGTTAATTTTGAAGATAGTAAAATAGATGAGTTAGATGAACTTGCTAAAACACTAAATTATGCTAAAGATGAACTAAGTAAAACTGATGAATTAAGAAGAGATTTAATGGCTAATGTTTCTCATGATTTAAAAACACCTCTTACAATGATTAAAGCTTATGCTGAAGCTTGCATTGATTTACATAAAGGGAAAATTAAAAAGCAAAAAGAAGATATGAAGACTATCATAAATGAAACAGATAGATTAACTTTACTTGTAAATGATATTTTAGTATTATCAAGTATGCAGTCTAATATTGAAAACTTATCTTTAGAAGAGTTTGATTTAGTTTTTTTAATAAAAGAAGTATTAAAAAGATATAATGTTTTTGAAGAATTAGAAAATTATAAATTAAATTTTACAAGTAATAAAGAGAAAATTAATATAAAAGCTGATAAGAAAAAGTTAGAACAAGTTATTTATAATTTAGTAAATAACGCTATTAATTATACAGGAGATGATTTATCTGTTACTATTAAGGTAACTGAGAGTGATAAAAATATTTTAGTAGAAATAATTGATACTGGTTCTGGTATTAAAAAAGAAGATATGCCTTATATTTGGGATAAGTATTATAAAAGTAAAAAGGAGCATAGAAGAAATATTTATGGAACAGGGCTTGGTCTTTCTATAGTTAAAAACATTTTAGAACTTCACAATTATAAATATGGTGTTAAGTCTGAATTAGATAAAGGTAGTAATTTTTACTTTGTTATTCCAAAAGAAAAAGATTGTAGAAGAGACTACTGAAAAAGTGTACAAAGATTACTGTAAACTATATCAGTAGTTTTTTTATTTTGATACAATGTATAAATAAGGATAATAGTGATAAAAGTATGCTAAAACAAAAGGAACAATCAGAATTAAATTTTAGTAAGTATTCTGAACTATATGAGATTGTAATTAAGCCAGATAACTTTTGGAAACTATACAAATGAATTATTAAAAGTAGTAAAAGATGATGAGAGATTTACTACTTTACCAGGAATAAAAGAACAAATTGATTATCTGGAAGAAACAATGAATGATACTGAAATAGAACTAGAATATTCAAAAAAACAAGATGAAAAAGTAGGACATAAAACTGCTGATACATCATTTTTTGGGTACAAAACACATTTAGTCATGACTCCAGAAAGAATAATAACTGTGCAATAGTATTACAATAGGAGAAAAGCATGATGAAAAAGAGTTACAAACACTTATTGAAAAAAGTTAAAAATGCAGAATTAAAAAATAACTATGGATATGATAAAGCTACTTCTTGTGGAAAACAAGATATTACGGTACAAGTGACAACTACGCTATTTTTGACCAATATGAAAGAATAAAAATATATAGGCTTAATGCTATCTATATTCTAACTTTTTTACCAAAAATTAAAAAATCAATAGCTTAGAGAAATGTTCTTTACTATTGATTTTTATTTTGCCTACTTTTTCAGCAGTCTTACGTAGATACATCTTTTTTTTTATATTTTAAGGGGCTAAAGCAAAACGAGATGCCCGGCTACTGTAAGCTTGACCGCTAGCTAAGCCTGAAAAGAAAATTCCCGCAGGAGTAGTATAAGAATAATCACCGCTACGTACTGACCATGGGTTTTTACAATATACGAATCCAGTATGATCCCCATACCAGCCGGAAGTTTCTGATAAGGTTTGACCATAACATACTCCTCCATTACATGCCTTTGTTGAATTTGTCAAAGTTGAACTAGTTGGAATTGTTTCTTTTGTTGTTCCAACTTTATATAAATTATAGTATTTCATATCTGGAAAAGGAATAGAATAATTATTCACAAAATCAGTATAAGTATTATCTTGATATACTTTTCCGACAAATCCAGAATTATATGTGGTTGAGTTTCCACTCATTGGTGGATAAGGAGCTTCATAATAAGCTAGTACTCCCATTACGTACTCCCATGCTCCGCCACTCATATCGTATATTCCATAAATATTTCCTGTTGTTGAAGCTCCAGGGCCAACTTGACCCTGACCTTCATCTAAATTAGTCATATCATTATATGCATATTGAATAAGTGTAGTTTCACTCTGACCTGGTGTTCCATTACTACTCCCCGTTATGTACTCTTCTGATTTATTTTGATATATTTCTTTATTTTTTGCTAAATAATTAGAATTACCATATTTACCATATTTACTTTGGGATAAATAGGCAACTGCTCCCCATTCATCATTTTTTATCATATGTAAATCTCCACTAGTACTAAATCCATAAGTACTTGCATTACGTAGTTGCATACTCCTTGCTACATAAAAGAAACTACTTACTGTTTGATTTCTTAGTGAAGTTACTCCTGGCTTTATAGTAACGTTACTTACATCACATGTTTCGTTTACGCAAGCTTGTCCATTAGATGATAGGCTACCTGTCGTTTCAAATTTTCCTACCCATATTCCGCTTTTCTTTTCTCCTCCAAAATCAAAGGCTTCATTGGTACGCCAATTGGTTGGAGTATCTCCTGTATACCTAGCACTTCCTGTTTCGGTTATATTTGATATAAATTTAACATCTATTTCACCAGGTAATTCTCTTGATGGAGTATTATTTCCAAAACTGGCTTTGCCATAATAATTTGTTCCATCTTCACTTTTTATTGTATATGAATATCTTGGTATCCATACCCACATCGTATTGATATCATCCATACTTATAGGACTACCAACATTTGCTTGCTTGTAGTATTCTCTACTAGCATCTTCAAAATTATAATAAAATAACGGTTTAGTTTCACCTAATGTCACATCGCCACTATAATGAGCTTGTATTTCTTCCTCACTTAAAGCTTTATTAAATACTAAAGCATCATTTATATTAACTTTACCAATAGTATCTATTCCACTATCTTTCCACGAAAGATTAGCTCCTATAATCACAGAAACATAAGATACTCTTATACTACCAGTTACATCATTGGTTCCTACTAATTCACCATTTAAATATAGTTTCATCACTGATCCATTGTATGTAGCTACTACTGTATTATAATCGTTACTTTTTAATGTTCCAGATATTGTTTTATAACTATCATTTATATATAAATCATAGCTTATAGAACTACCAACAGTACTAAGACCTCCACCTGCTTCTTCCCAGTTACCAATAAGTAATGCTTTAGTATCATCTACTTTTTTAAACTTTACCACATATGATATTTCACTTTTAAAGTCATATAGATATAAACCACAATTTATGTAATCATCTACACCATCTAAAGTAGCTTCTCCATTACCAACAACTGCTCCTCCATTAATTATTCCATCATTATTATTACCGGATAAATCTTTAACTGTATTCTTTACAGTTACTGCATTAGCCCACTTTTGATTACTATAATCATACCAATTATTATTTTTATTATTTATATCTGCTTTCTTCCAAGTACCAGTTGTATCACTTGTCTTTTCATAATAAACTGGTATCATATCGCCATTTAATTCTGGTTTATTTGGAATACCATCTACTACTGGTGTTACTGAGCCACCAGTCTCTCCATCAACTACACTTTCATAAATGAAACTTCTATCTAAGCCACCAATTATTACTTCACCTGTTGGCATTTCTGTTGATGAATTTAAGAAAGTTGCTTTTAATGTTACTGTTTCAGTTTGCTGTTCATTTAAGACTGATATAGTAGAAAAATCAGTTGTACTTTTTATTGGAGTTTTACCATAATTTACTTCATAAGTAACATTATTTCTTAAAATATCTTGGTCAGCTGAATCACCTAAAAAAGTTAAATTAGAACTTTTTCCTGTTACGTCTACTAGCTTTGCTGGAATATTTCCTATATTTTTAACAGGAACAGTAAAAGTACATGAATCTCCTGGTTTATTAAAAACAACGCTCATACCCTCAATAGAAGTGCCTGTTACTTTACCTATATTACACTCAGCTGTACCTGTTTTAGTTGTTTCAATCTCTTCTGTTAAAAAGACTACATCCCATTTAGCTTCTACTTTTGCTGTTCCATTTATCTCTAAATTGGCTGACAACAAAGCATAGCCAATTGATAAGCCTAGTATTGCTATACAAAGACAAGCTATTATAATTAATTTTGTTTTTCTACTATTCATAATTTAACACTCTTTTCCACTTTTTCTATTTTTATCTAAGTATATCATACCCCCCCCCCATACCGTCATGTCAAGAAAAAAGATAAAAAATTATAAATTTGATTATAAATTATAAATTTGAAATATAATTTAGTCAGTTTTTTTGAAAAATATGCATAATAATTTGACTTAACTAAATGTTAAAAATTATGAGAAATCTATTTCCTCATAATTTTGTTAAAATATATTAAGACTAAGCTCACAAGATTTATGGAACTAAAGTCAAACGACAAGAGTTTCCGGCACGTGGAGATCCAAAGTAGTTGTACGCATAGAACATTCCCGCAATTGTATTATTGGAAGAATAACCACCACGAATGAACCATGGGCGACGTTGATATACAAAATCGGCATAATCATTATACCAATTTGAAGTTTCTGATAAAGCATGTCCATAACATATCCCACTATCACAAGCAGATTCTGGTTTAGCTGATGACCATACACCGCTTGATGGATCAGCACTTTTATATTTATTATAATACTTAGCATCGGGTAGTTCTACACTTCCTATAGTACTTTCACTGTTTTTTAAGTCCTTAAAACCTGACGAGGCTACTTCAATTTGTTCATTATATTCTAACACGCCCATTACATATTCCCACGCTCCGCCACTCATATCATATACTCCATAAATACTTCCTGTTGTTGAGGCACCTGGTCCAACTTGACCTTGATCTTTACCTAACGATGTTATATTATTATATGAATATTGTGGCTCAGTTATATTTTCTTGACTAGGCGTTCCATTGCTTGAACCGGTTATGTAGTCACCTGATTTATTTATATATACTTCTTTATTAACTCCTTTATAGTCACTATTTCCATATTTGCCATATTTACTTTGGGATAGATAAGCTACTGCTCCCCATTCATCATTTTTCATTATATGTAAATCACCACTACTATTAAATCCAAAAGTACTGGCATTATTTAGTTGCATACTTCTTGACATATAGAAAAAACTACTTATTGTTTGATTTCTTATGGAAGTTAGTCCCGGTTTAATTGTTACTTTACTTACATCACATGTTTCATCAGTACATGCTTGAACTTCTGTTGACAAATTGCCTGTTGTTTCAAATTTCCCTACCCAAAAACCACTTCGCTTTTCGCCACCAAAGTCAAATGCTTCATTGGTATGCCAATTAGTTGGGGTATTTCCCGTATATTGGGCTGTTCCTGTTTCTGTTACTTTTGAGATAAACTTTACATCTATTTCACCAGGCAAAACCTGAGTTGGATTAGTGTTTCCAAAACTAGCTTTTCCATAATAATTTTCACCATCTTCACTTTTTATAGTGTAAGAATATCTTGGTATCCACACCCACATTGTGTTTATATAATCCATATCAATTGGAGTTCCAATGGTAGCTTTTTTTATTTCATCTCGTTTATCGGCAACTATTGTTACAGCATTTGCCCATTTTTGATTAGAATAATCATACCAATTATTATTTTCGTTATTTATATCAGCTTTTTTCCATGTTCCTTCTGTATCACTTGTTGCTTCATAATATACTGGTATCATATCACCATTTAACTCTGGTGGATTTGGCATATTGTCTAGACTTGAACCACTTTGTCCTTCGCTTTCTTCTTGAGTTAAACTTTCAAAGATAAGGCCTCTATCTAGTCCTCCTAATATTACAGGATTCTTAGGAATATCTTCGGCACTATGATTAAAGGTTACTCTTAAAGTTACTATTTCTGTTATTCCTGCTTTTAATAACTCAATACTAGAAAAATCAGTACCTCCTTTAATAGCTGTTTTACCATAATTTACTTCATATACAACATTACTTTTTAATAAATCTTGATCACTTGTAGCAGTCTTACCACTACCTACAAATGTTAAATTAGAACTCTTTCCTGTTACATCGACTAATTTAGCTGATATATTTCCATTATTTTTTACAGGTATGCTAAAAGTACAAGCATCTCCTGGCTTAGTAAATTCTACACTCATTCCCGAAATACTAGTTCCCTCAATATTTCCTAAACTACATTTTGCCATACCTGTTTCAGTTTTATCAATTTCATCAGTTAAAAATACTACATCCCACGTACTAGCAGGCACTTTAGCGGTACCTGTTATATTTAATCTTGTTGATAAAAGTGCATATCCAATTGATAAACCAAAGACTGCTACACAAAGACAAGCTATTATAATTAATTTAGTTCTTCTACTATTCATTATCTAACACTCTTTTCCACTGTTTCTATTTTTACCTAAATATATCATACCCCCCCCCCTATTGGGTGTTGTCAACGAGTTAAATTAAAAAAGATGACTATTTTACATTAATCATCTTTTTTTAGAAAATCATCAATTGTCATAAGACGGTCATCTATTTCTTTTAAAGATATTTTACTCTTAGCAGGTTCTTCTTGAGGAGATTTTTCCTCGTTATTGGATAAGGTATCTTCTTTAGTAAGAAGTTTGGCTTCTATAAAAGCTGTATTTATTTTATGTTTAGATATTTCTTTACCAGTAGAATATCTATCAGAAATAGCTAACTCAGTTAATTTTAAATAAGAAATATCACCATTTTTAATACCAATAATATGTTTAGAATCAGTAATAAAAGTCTTAACTATTTCATATGGATTAGATTTTACTTCTCTAATTACTAAAAGGCCTCGTCTAGTTCTAGATGATAATTCAAATTCTTGTAATCTTACTCTTTTACCAGTACCTTTATTAGTAATAATAGATATAAATTCATTCTTAGTGTAAGAGAAATTATTGACACTAACAACATAATCATCTTTTAACTTCATGCCCTTAACACCACTAGCTTTAACACCAACAACTGGTACATCTTGAGTACTAAAACATAAACCATAACCAGAATTAGTTACTAAGAAAAGATTAGGCTCATCTTCTAAAATGACTGAAATCACTTCATCATCATCTTTTAATTTCATACAAGATGTAGCTTTATTATATCTTTGTAATTTAAAGTCTTTTAACTTAGATCTTTTAATCATACTTTGTTTTGTTGTAATGATTAAGTTTTTATCAGATGCAAAATCATAAGCCGGAATAGCCGAAACAATACTTTCTTCTTTAGGAAGCTCAATTATATTACTTACATGTTTAGGCATATCTTTCCATTTTAAATCTGGAATTATATGAACAGGGATATGTAAATAATTACCACCTGATGTGAAGACTAGTAAAGTATCAGTAGTCATCATTTCATAAATACCTAAAACATAATCATTTTCTTTAATAGTAGGTGTTTCATCTTTACTTGATGTATAACTTCTAAAAGTTGTTCTTTTAATATAGCCATCTTTAGTAAGCATAACAACACAGTCTTCTTTAGGAATAAGCTCTTTAGCTTCTATTTTTATTTCCGTAATTTCTTCCTTTATTTCAGTAAGACGTGGGGTTACATATTCTTTCTTAACATCACGTAAATCTTTTTTCATAACACTTTTTAAGACTTCTTCATTACCTAAAATTTGATTTAGGCCATTAATTATCTTTTCTAAAGCAGCAAGTTCATTTTCTAAAGCTACGACATCTGTATTAGTTAATCTATATAATTGTAAAGTAACAATAGCTTCAGCTTGTTCTTCAGAAAAAGCAAATTCTTTTACTAAATTATCTTTAGCATCACTTTTATTTTTAGAAGCTCTAATTACTTTAATAACTTCATCTAGAATAGATATACATTTTATTAAACCTTCCACGATATGAAATCTAGCTTTAGCGTGTCTTAAATCAAACTCAGTTCTTCTTCTTACTACTTCTTTTTGATGAGCAATAAAAGCATCTAGACAGCTCTTTAGTCCTAAAAGCTTAGGTCTTCTATTAACAATTGAGACAACATTGAAATTATAACTAATTTGCATATCCGTATTTTTTAATAAATAATTAATTATTAAATCAGTATTAGCTGTTTTCTTTACTTCAATTACTATTCTAATATCACTAGCTGATTCATCTCTTACTTCGATAATGCCATCTATTTTTTTATCTATTCTAATATCATCAATTTTTTTAACCATTAAAGCTTTATTAACTTCAAAAGGTATTTCGGTAATAACAATAGCTTTTTGATTTTTTTCTTCTTCAATGGTGTATTTGCTTTTGACAATAATACGACCTCTACCGGTTTCATAAGCTTCTTTGATACCAGCTATACCTTCAACAATACCACCAGTTGGGAAATCAGGTCCTTTAACATATTTCATTAAAGTTTCAAGTTCACAATTAGGGTTATCAATACGATGAATAGTAGCATCAATTACTTCATTTAAATTATGAGGGGGAATATTAGTAGCGTATCCAGCAGAAATACCTTGAGCGCCATAGACTAAAAGAGCGGGAAACCTAGCTGGTAAAACAGTAGGCTCAACGGTTGAGTCATCAAAGTTAGGGGCAAATTCAACGGTATCTTTATCAATATCACGAAGCATTTCATTGGAAATTTTAGAAAGACGAGCTTCGGTATAACGATAAGCTGCGGGACTATCACCATCAATAGAACCATTATTTCCATGCATATCAATATAAGGAAGACGCGTTTTCCATGGTTGACTCATACGAACCATCGCATCATATATTGAAGTATCACCATGAGGATGATAATTACCAATAACATCTCCTACCGTTTTAGCACTTTTACGATAAGGCTTATCAAAAGTATTTTTTTCTTTGTGCATAGAGTAAAGAATTCTTCTTTGGACGGGCTTTAAGCCATCTCTAGCATCAGGAATAGCTCTATCTTGAATAATATATTTAGAGTAACTACCAAAACGTTCACCCATTATATCTTCAAGCGTATAGTCAAATATCTTTTCAATTATTTCTTCTGTTTCTGTTTTTTTTCTTGGCATATACATCACCTATTTCTTTTATATTTCATAATTATCTTCTAAAGTGAACTCAACATTTTCATCAATCCACTCTTTACGAGGAGGTACATCATCACCCATTAAAATAGAAACTCTTTTTTCAGCAAGTTGGGCATCTTCAATATTTACTCTAATTAAAGTACGACTACCAGGCTTCATAGTTGTTTCACATAACTGGTCGGCATTCATTTCACCAAGACCTTTGTATCTTTGAATTTCACATTTTTTGCCTTTTGATTTTTCTTGCATTTCTTCAATAGTATAAGCATAATCTATTTCTTTACCACTTTGGATTTTAAATAAAGGAGGTAAAGCTACAAAGAGACGGCCATCTTCTATTAATGGTTTCATATAACGATAAAAGAAAGTTAATAATAAGCATTGGATATGACCACCATCTTCATCGGCATCGCTCATGATAATTACTTTGTTATATTCACAGTCTTTTATATCAAAATTAGCTCCATAGCCAGCACCTATTGTATAAATCATAGTATTAATTTCTTCATTTTTTAGGATATCTTCTTCTTTAGTTTTTTCAGTATTTAAAACTTTACCACGTAAAGGAAGAATAGCTTGGTAACGTCTATCTCTACCCTGCTTAGCAGAGCCACCAGCTGAATCTCCTTCGACTAGGAATAATTCTTTTTTATCTTTATCTTTACTTTGCGCCGGAGCAAGTTTTCCAGAAAGCGAGCGTTCTTTAGCATTTTTCTTAGTACCTTTACGGGCTTCTTCACGAGCTTTACGGGCAGCTTCACGAGCTATTTTACTACGCAAGCTTTTGTTGATTATTTCGGTAGCAATAGTTTTATTTTCTTCTAGGAAGATACGCATTTGTTCGGTAACAATAGCTTCAACAACATTTTTAGCGGCTGGTGTTCCTAGTTTGCCTTTGGTTTGACCTTCAAATTGTAAAATATCTTCAGGAATACGCAAATTAATAACAGCGGTCAATCCTTCACGGACATCACTACCTTCTAGAGCTTTATCTTTTTCTTTGACAAAGCCATTACTTTTAGCATAGTCATTAAATACTCTAGTTAGGGCCGTTTTAAAACCTACTTCGTGTGAGCCACCATCAATTGTTTTGACGTTATTAACGAAGCTAACAATATTTTCATTATAAGTATCAGAATATTGTAAGGCAATTTCGACTTCAATTTTATCTTTTTTACCCATAATAGGTAAAACTTTATGAAGAGTTGCTTTACCTTTATTTAATTCTTCAACAAATTCTTCAATACCTCTTTCATAATGAAATTTAATATCACGTTCATCTTCTTCATCGATTACTTCGATAGTAATTCCTTTAAGTAAAAAGGCTGATTCTTGCATTCTTTCACAGATAGTTGTATAAGAAAAATTAGTAGTTGAAAAGATAGTATCATCGGGTAAGAAGCGGACGGTTGTACCTGTTTTATTAGTTGTACCTATCTTTTTTAGGGGAATGCTTACTTCCCCACCGTTTTCAAAACGAATATAGTATTCTTCGTGGTCGTGTTTTATGGTTACTTCTAACCATTTAGACAACGCATTAACAACACTTGAGCCAACACCGTGTAAGCCTCCCGATACTTTATAACCATCTTGTTCAAATTTACCACCGGCATGTAGAACGGTAAAAATAACTTCTGGGGTTGATTTACCTGATGCGTGCATACCAGTAGGTAGACCTCTACCGTGATCTTCAACACTAACTGATTTATCTTTATGAAGGATAATTTTAATATAATCACCAAAACCATTAATAGCTTCATCAATAGAATTATCAACTATTTCCCAAACTAAATGATGTAGACCTCTTTTATCAGTAGAACCAATATACATACCGGGTCTTTTTCGGACTGCTTCTAAACCTTCTAATATTTTTATTGATGACTCATCATATTTTAAAGCCATTAATATCACTCCTAATCTTCGCTATTTACTATTATAATTAAAATTTTTTAATTTTTCAACTTTGGTTTACTTTATTTTACAGGATTTAGGGAAAGAAAAAGAAACTGAGTAAAATCAATTTCTTTTGTATTAATAGTGATATCTGCATCGTACACTTTTAGTAACTGCACTACAATTACTATCATTTGTCCAACTATTATTCCAATCGCCTTTACAAGTGTTACTACCAGAATAACAATTATCACAATTGCAATCATAATCTTTCCAACATTCTCCAAAACCACTTGCAGTATGAACACTTCCTCCTGTAGCAGTACAGTTTTCAGCCTCTTTACGACTATTTAATTTTGTTTTACTCGTACAAGTGTCACATCCATATTTGCAGGTATTAGAACCAGTTTTGCAGCTATTCCAAGTATCTTTTTGTTTATGCACTGTTACTTGAGCACATTGCTTTGAATTTCCAGCCTTATCTGTTACTCTATATTTCTTCATATAATTTTTACTACTATCTGAGTCATATTTCATTGTATATGTTATATTTTTATGTGTAACAGAATTAGCTGTGCTACTTGTCCAACAGTTATTTACTCCTGAAGCATCATCAGAGCATTCTACTTTTATAGTTATTCCTGAATCTTTATCATTATCTGATTTTGTTACCGTACAAGTCGGTTTTGTTTTATCTATCATGACACTTTTCTTTTCACATGTTGTTTTATTTCCTACTTTATCATATAAATCACCTGGTGTTTCATTTCTGTTTCCTTCTTTTGTAAATGTTTGTTGTACTGAAGGACTTGCACATCCACTTAAGCTATCTGAACATGTTCCTACTAAAGTTACATTGCTATTTCCCCAGCCTGTTGAAGCTCCAGTTACATTACATTCTGGACCTGTTTTATCTATCATGACGCTTTTACTTTCACATGTTGTTTTATTTCCGGCATTATCATATAAATCACCTGGTGTTTCATTTCTGTTTCCTTCGGCTGAAAATGTTTTTTGTATCGAAGTTTTTGTGCATCCGCTTAAGCTATCTGAACATGTTCCTACTAAAGTTACATCTGTTTTTCCCCAGTCTGCTGAAGCTCCAGTTACATTACATCCCGGACCCGTTTTATCTATCATGACACTTTTACTTTCACATGGTGTTGTATTTCCGGCATTATCGGATACACTTCCAGGAGTTTCTTTTCTGTTTCCTTCAGCTGTATAAGTTTG
>CANQIL010000008.1 GCA_947624045.1 uncultured Bacilli bacterium | reverse complement strand
TAGGGATATAAATGCAAGTATAAATATA
The DNA here is from genome assembly GCA_947624045.1 of uncultured Bacilli bacterium. Taxonomy (GTDB): domain Bacteria; phylum Bacillota_I; class Bacilli_A; order RF39; family UBA660; genus CANRGD01. The sequence continues at coordinate 46,025 of CANQIL010000008.1, read as the reverse complement.
TTAATGGAGGGAATAAGAAAATATATTAAACAAATGAGTTAATAAAAAAATCAAAAAAATATTAAGTACGATAGCGACTATCGGAAATTGGTCTCTGGAGGGTAGAACCATCCTATGAAAGAGAAAAAGCAAACCGTGAGGTTTTGCAAGATTTATTCATAAATCATTTTTGTTCTGAAAAATTGGTTACTGTAATAAAAAGGATTAAATTTGCTTATTTAATTTTTAGAAAAAGCCGAAAATTGAGCAATTAAATTTTTGACAAAAACGTAAAATTATGTTACTATGAATATGTCAAGGAAACTTGCATAAAATAAAAAAGAGGAACATTTGATTTTGCAAGTGAATGTCGCCTCTAAAAAAAAATAGTGTTTGACAATCAATCAATGCTGATTGAGTGTCATAATTTTATAGCTATTACTAGTAAAGTAAGTAGTAATAAAATGATAGCAATAAGCTGAAGGACTTTTATAATGAAAGTTCTTTTCTTCATTCTATCCCTCCTTTCTTTTTTTAGATTGGAGGACGACACTCACATCAAATGTTCCTAGGTAAATTATATAATATTTGATACTATCAATCAATCGAACAAAGTAATTTTTTGTAAAAAATTAAATACTCCTACAAGTAAAATTTATGATATTATATTAACTAGGAGTTGTGTACAATGAAAAAATTAAAAGATGTCATAAAATTAATAAACTATAATTTAAAAGCCCTAATTGGCTTTGAAACTATTTATAAAATATTATCATTACTAATATTTACACCTTTATTTTTAAATATATTTAACTTGATTACTAAAATAACAGGGTATAAATACTTAACCTTTGAAAATTTTTTCTCATTCTTATTAAATCCCTTAACAATAATTTTACTTATAGTCTTATTTCTCTTTATGATGATTTTTACACTATATGATATCGCAACAATTATTGTTATATTAGATGCCTCTTTTCAGAAAAAGAAAATAAGTATTACTGAAGCATCTTCAATAGCTTTAAAAAAATGCCAAGGCGTTTTTAAAATAAAAAATATCTTAGTTGTATTTTTAGTCTTATTCTTAATACCTTTTTTAAATATAGGAGTATCATCAAGTTTAATTACGACAATTAAAATACCAGAATTTATTCTTGAATATATTATAAAAAATAAAATATTACTTAGCTTAGTTTTCCTATTATATTTATTTCTTTTAAGTTTACTATTACGCTGGTTATATATTTTTCATTACTACGTTATTGAAGATAAAAACTTTAAAGAAGCCAGAAAAGATAGTGTACTTTTAAGTAAAAAATGTCATTTTAAAGACTTAATTACTTTAATAGTTATTCAAATGCTTATATTTGTTATGTACTTAGTATTTTTAATATTAGGTATAATGCTAATAGTATTAGTTAGTAAAGTATTTAATAAAATATTAATTATTAAGAGCCTAACTACAACAATTATTTGGCTTTTTATAGCTCTTAGTTTTATATGCTTTGTTATATTAACGACACCTGTTGGTTATGCTGTAATTAGCATTTTATATTATTTACATAAAGAAGAAAAGAAAGAAAAGATAAGTCATATTAATATTAAAAATAAAGAATTAACTAAAACTAATAAATGGTTAAAAAGAATTACTTTAGTTGCGAGTGGTTGTGCTTTTATAGTTAGCTTTTTCTTTACTTATGGGTTATATAAGGGTAAATATAACTTTAATATAGAAATGACTAGAACTTTAGAGGTAACAGCTCATCGAGGAGCATCTGTTTTTTATCCCGAAAATACTATGAGTGCTTTTAGAGGAGCTAAAAAGTTAGGAGCTGATTGGATAGAATTAGATGTTCAAGAAACTAAAGATGGTAAAGTTATAGTTATTCATGATACTAATTTTAAAAGAACAGCTAATCTTAATAAAAATACTTGGGAGTTAACTTATGATGAAGTAGAAAAATTAGATGCCGGTAGTTTCTTTTCTAAAAAATATAAAAATGAAAAGATTCCTCTTTTAGAAAAAGTTGTGGAGTTTGCGAAAGAGAATAATATAAAATTAAATATTGAAATAAAACCAACTGGTCATGAGAGGGCTTTAGAAAAAAGCGTTGTTGATATTATTAATGATAAAAAATTTGTTGATGACTGTGTAATTACTTCCCAAGTTTATGATGTTTTAAAGAAAGTAAAAAAATATAATAAAAATATAAGTACCGTTTATGTAATGAGTTTAGCTTATGGTGATATAACTTCTTTAAAATATGCCGATAATTTTAGTATTGAAGCAATGAGTGTTAATAAAAAGTTAGTTAGAAAAGTTCATAATGAAGGTAAAAAGTTATATGCTTGGACGGTAAATACAAAAGAAAGTATTAATGAGATGATTAATGCTAAAGTAGATAATATAATTACAGATGATATAACTTTAGCAAAAGAAGTAATTTATTCTAGTAAGACAAGTAATATAGTAAATGAATATATTAAATTGGTAAGAAGTATTTTTTAAAAATATGGGCAGATAATTTCTTTAGGCATATATTATCAATGGAGGAAGATTTATGAATTATGATTATGTCTTTGGAAATACAGCTTATAATTACTATGATGGGTATGGGATAAAAAGTACTAAATATAAAATTCTAGCTCCCGAGCAATCACAACCTAAACAGCCAGGTATGGAATATTTAATGAAACCTAGACCAGTATTTGATAATCCTAATTATAAAGGTAGTGAAAAATTAAAAGATAAAGTAATTATTATAACTGGTGGAGATAGTGGCTTAGGAAGAGCTGCTTCAATTGCTTTTGTTAAAGAAAAGGCTAAGGTAGTAATTGTTTATTTAAATGAAGATAGAGATGCATATGAAACAAAAAACTATATTGAAAATTTAAAAGGAGAATGCTTACTATTAAAAGGAGATATAACAAAAAAAGAGTTTTGTAAGGAAATAGTTCAGGAAACTTTAAAAAGATTTGGTAAAATAGATGTTTTAGTAAACAATGCTGGAGTCCAGTATCAACAAGATGAACTTACAAATATTACTGATGAACAGTTTGATAAGACTATGAAAGTTAATGTTTATGGAATGTTTTATTTAACGAAAGAAGTTTTACCATATTTAAAATCAGGCTCATCTATTATTAATTTAACTTCAGTTACGGCCTTTTATGGAGAGCCTCAGTTAATCGATTATGTTACTACTAAAGCTGCTATTGTGGGATTTACTAGAGCATTAGCAAGAAACTTAGCTTTAAAAAATATAAGAGTTAACGCCATTGCCCCAGGTTTCTTTTGGACGCCATTACAACCAGCTTGTTGGGTTAAAGAAAAGATTCCATCTTTGGGAGCCGATGCCGCTATGGCTAGAGGAGCTATGCCTTATGAATTAGCGCCGACATTTGTCTTTTTAGCTTCGGATGATTCTAGTTATATGACAGGACAAGTAATGCATATTAATGGTGGACAAATAATGGGATAGGACCTATTAAAAAAAATTTAGGAAAAAAATTTGGGTATTGACTATCAAGCTATTTAGTGCTAGAATTATAAGTGCTTTGAGAGAAAAGAAGCTAAGTAGCTTGCGCTCGTAGCTCAGTTGGATAGAGTGTTTGGCTACGAACCAAAAGGTCAGGGGTTCGAATCCCTTCGAGCGCACCATTATGTCGGGAAGTGGCTCAACTTGGTAGAGCACGTGGTTTGGGACCATGGGGTTGCAGGTTCAAATCCTGTCTTCCCGACCATTTTAAAATTTAAGCCTAATTTAAGGCTTTTTTTGTTTATTAAAAATTTTTGACTTTAAAGTTAAGTTTTTAGAAGATGTTAGAGTAAAAAGGAGACTATCAGAAAGAAAACAATTTCTAGATAATTTTCTTTTATTTAAAGTAATTTAAAGCTATTGACAATTAAAACGTTTAACACTTATACTCGTATTAATATCTCTTAAATAGAGCAAGTAATAGGAAGTGATTTAAGATGTATGAATATTTAAATAATGTGGCTAAAGAATATCTTACTAAGGAATTAAAAAGTAATTTAAAAAAAGAATCAAAGGATTGGCTTAAAAGATGTGAAAAAGAAATAGATATTCTTTATGAGAATAACTTGCTTTTTATTATTGAATACTTACATAAATTTAAAAAAGAAAATAAAGATGTTAAATATCATTTTAAAGGTACTATAAATAATTTATTACTTCTATATGTATTAGATTTAAATTATGTTAATCCATTAGAATATAATTTACCTTATGAATTATATAATGATAGTAATATAAAAGTTGATATAATTAATCAACCTAGTTTTCTTTTTATTGATTATTTAAATAAACAAACAGATAATTTTAAAATAGTTCATGGCTTTTTTGTAAAAGAAGAATTTAATGAAATTAATAAAAATTTAGAAAATCATTATTTATTATTACCATGTGGTTATTTAGATTGTAATATGTTATTAAGATTTAATGATTTAGACATACTGGAAACTATCAATGATTATAGAGATTACAAAGATAAATATGTAACAATAAGAATAGACGAAAAAGATATTATACGAAATAAAGAGGTAAATCTTGAAAATGTATTTACTAATGATTTTGAAAGAGAAATATCTAAAATTTTAAAGCCTAAGACTGTGAATGATTATATAAAAATAAAAAGTTTAAGTCATGGTACTGATGTATGGAAGGATAATCAAGATAGGCTAGTTGCAGAAAAAAAGATAGATTTAAATAATTTAATTGCGACACGTGAAGATATATTAGAGTATTTATTAAAACATCAATTAGAACAAAGTAGTGCTTTAGAAATTACTAATTTTATTCGAAAAGGTATGGCTTTGAGGCAACCTGATAAATGGTCTAAATATGTAAAAATAATGAAGGAGTATAACTGTGAAGATATGTTTATAGAAATTTTTTCAAAGATATCATTTATTTTTGGTAGAGGCCAAGCTGTAAGTGAATGCTTGTATGTTTTAGATAAAAATAATTATTTTAAAAATGTTTAGAAGAAATTTAAAATGAATAGGCATATTTAATAAATTAATAATTAAAAAGATAAAGAAATTTTTTACTTTTAAAAATCTCTGATTCTGTCTGAACTAGAGACTTTTTATGTCAGGCTTTTGATGAATAGAAAAATTATAAAAATAATTAAGATATATATTATAGATAAAAGGATATTTACTTTCTTAGAAACTTTTAAATTTACAATGTCATCATTAGACTTAGCTAATTTTTTTGTAAGTAATTTTATGTAGATTTCATTAGAAAACATAACATAGAAAAGTCTTAACAATAAAAAAGTAATTAACATAATGGGTATATCAAAATTTAAGTAAATACTAAATAGAGGAGTATTAAGAAAATTCTGGGCAAATTCTCTTGATTTATATATTAAGTAAATATCTAGAAGAGTAAGACTAGTTCCTAAAAATAAAAAATTGCGATAACTAAAATAAAGAGGACCTAAGATAAAAACTTGTTTAATATTTTCATTATGAATAATTTTATCAAAATCATCGCCTAAGTATTTTTCTAATTTAGATGCTTCTATTTTCTTTTTAGTATCAATAACATTTCCATTCAACATATAGCCACAATGCATACAAAAATCTTTATGAAGGGGTTTTCCACATTTAGGACATTTCATAATTACACCTACTTATTAATTTAATTGTAAACTATTTTACTAATAATTTGTTAAATAATAGATTTTATTTTAATAAGTTTACAGTAATGTTAGAAAAAATTGGTAAAAATTTTTAACGAACAAATGTTTACTTTTAGAAAAATTTATTATATAATTTTAATGGTGAGTGGTATGGATTTAAAAGAAAAACTAATTATACTTTCTGATAGTGCTAAGTATGATGCTTCTTGTTCATCTAGTGGTAGTAAGAGTAGACAAACTAAATTTGGTAATACCAATGTAGCAGGAATATGTCATTCTTTTGCGAGTGATGGAAGATGTATATCTTTACTTAAAATACTTATGACTAATTGTTGTATTTTTGACTGTAAATATTGTTTAAATAGAAGAAGTAATAATGTTAAAAGGGCTTGTTTTACACCAGAAGAAGTTTGTTCTTTAGTAATTAATTTTTATAGAAGAAACTATATTGAAGGATTGTTTTTAAGTTCAGGTATTATTAAAAGTCCTGATTATACAATGAATTTAATGATAGAAGCAATAAGTTTGTTACGTAATAAATATCACTTTGGTGGATATATTCATGCTAAAGCTATACCAGGAGCTAGTGAAGTATTACTAAAAAGATTAGGTAGCTTAGTTGATAGACTGAGTGCTAATGTAGAGTTGCCTACGGAATCAGGTTTAAAATTACTTGCGCCTAATAAAGATAGTGAAAAAGTTAGTAAAATTATGAAATATGTAAAGAATAATAATAGTAGAAAGTTTGTACCGGCAGGACAGAGTACACAAATGATAATAGGTGCCACTAAGGAAAGTGATTTGGATATTATGCAAAAAAGTGCAGGAATGTATAATGATTATAAATTAAAAAGAGTCTTTTACTCAGCTTATATTCCTGTAAATAAAGATAAATTACTACCTAGCATAAAATTGCCACCATTAGTTCGGGAAAATCGTCTTTATCAAGCCGATTGGCTCTTACGCTTTTATAACTTTAAAGTAGATGATATTTTAGATAAAGATAATCCTAATTTCAATTTACTAATAGACCCTAAAGCCGATTGGGCCTTAAGACATTTAGAAGAATTTCCTAAAGAAATAAATAAAGTATCTTATAATGACCTTTTAAAAATACCGGGTATAGGCGTTACCTCGGCTAAGAGAATAGTATCTTCCAGAAGATATTTCAATATTACTTTTAATGATTTACAAAAAATGGGAATTGTTTTGAAAAGAGCTAAATATTTTATTACTTGTGATGGTAAATACTTTACCGATATAAATTATTTTAAAAAAGCTTTTATTGAAAGAAATTTAGTTTTAGAAGATAAAGTAAAAGAAGAAGAAAAGATAGAACAGTTGGCTTTGTTTAGTGATTAAAGAAGAATTTATCTATTTATATGATGGGTCTTTTACTAATCTTTTAAATTTATGTTATCTTTTAATACAAAAAAGAATAATTCCCGCTAATATTAAAAGTGATGAATATGAGCCTAATTTATTAGAAAAAGTCTTTAAATTAGATATTGATAATAATGCTAATATAGATTGGTTTTTACAAATATTTTCTAAGCGTATTTTTAAAACAGTTTATTACTTATTTATTTCTAATGACAAAAATAAAGAAATTATAATTTACTATTTTTTAGTTCATAGTTTAAAATACAAAGATAAAATTTATTATATGCGTAATTTAAAAAGTGTAAGTAAAGCTTTACAAATAGAAAAATATGTAGGACGAGAAAATCATAAGTTTAAAGGTTTTTTACGTTTTAAAGAATTAGAAAATAATTGTTTGTATGCAGAGATTAATCCTGAAAATGATATTTTGTTTATCTTAACTAAGCATTTTCAAAGAAGACTTAATAGTGAGTATTTTATTATAAAAGATGTAAGAAGAAAAATTTTAAGTATCTATGATAAAAAAGATTTTTATATAGTTAGTGAAGATGAGTTTAAACCTATTATTAATTTATCTACTAATGAAGAAGATATTCAAGATTTATGGAAAAGTTTTTATAAGACCGTCGGCATTAAAGAGCGAAAAAATGACCGCTGTCGTATGAATTTTATGCCGAAAAAATATTGGCAATATATTATAGAAGTGAGTGATGAAAAATGAAAAAAATTGTAAGTGGTAAAGAATTAGAAAAGAAAATGGATGAAGCTATTAATTTACTTTGTGATACTGTTAAGTCAACTTTAGGTCCTAAAGGAAGTAATGTTATCATTGACCATTCGTCTTTTAGTCCTTTTATTACCAATGATGGAGTTACTATTGCTTCTAATATTGAAAGTGATGATGAAGTCATTAATACTATTTTGCATTTAGCTAAAGAGGCTTCCATAAAAACTAATAGTAATGTAGGAGATGGAACTACAACGACACTTGTTTTACTACAAAAAATATATGAAGAGGGTAGAAAATTAATTAATAATGGACTAAATCCGATAATTTTAAAAAAAGAACTGCAAAAGAGAGTAGAAAAAATTATTGAAGAAATAAAAAATAAAAGTATGATACCAAGTGATAAAGAACTTCTAAAAATTGCTTGTACTTCTAGTAATTCTTTAGAAATAGGTAATAATATTTATAAAGCTTTTTCTATGACAAAAAATGCTTCATCAATAAAAATAGAAGAAAGTAAAAATGAATTAACTAAAATAAGTAAGAAAAGTGGTTATATTATTGATAGTAATGTGGCATCATTTTACTTTTTTAAAGATAAAGAAAAAATTACTATTGATAAACCTAATATTTTACTTATAAATGATACATTAAATGATATAGAAGAAATTAGTGAATTAGTAAATGAAGTAATTGTTAGAAAAGAAAAGCTAGTTATAATTAGTGAAGATTATAGTGATTATTTTATAAAAGAAGTAGTTTCATTATTTTTAGATGAAAATATAGAAATTTATCTACTAAAATGGAGTGAGTTTGGTAAAAGAAAACTTGATATAATTAATGATGTATCCTTAATTACAAATAGTAAAGTTTGTGATAAAAATATTTTATATAATAATATTGGTAAGTGTAAAAGTTTAGAGATTACAAAAGAAGAAGTTATCTTTATTTACGATAAAGCTAATGTTAAAGATAAGGTTTTAGAATTAGAAAAGAAATTAAAAGGAGAAGCAGATGAGTTTGAACGAGAGTTTTTGAATAGACGTCTTTCTATGTTACAAGATGGCTTAGTAGTAGTTGAAGTAGGCGGTTTAACTAAGACAGAGCAAAAAGAAAAAAAGATGCGCTATGATGATGCTTTATGTGCACTAAATTCAGCTTTACAGGGAGTAGTTTTAGGTGGTGGCGTAACTTTTTATGAAATTAGTGAAAAGTTAGTAGTAAATGATGACATTGATGAGATATTTAAAATAAGCTTAGCTGAAGTATTAAAACAAATTTTATTTAATGCCGGTGCTTTGGAAGATGAAATATTAAAAGAAATAAGAAAAAGCCATTTTAAAAAAGTTTATAATGTAAAAAGTGGTCTTTTTGAAGAAAAAGATATAAATATTTTAGATGCAACAGAAGTAATTATAAGTGCTTTAAGAAATGCTATCTCAATAGCTTCTATGTTATTAACGACAACATCTTTAATAATTAATGAGTATAGACAAGAAATAAATACAAATGAATTAGATATTTAGGTTGGAAATAAAGTCTTTGGCATGATATAATTGAGAAAAAGAAAGCTAAATTTAGGTGAAGTTATGAAAAAGAAAAGAGTTATTATAGGAGTAATTTTAGTAGTAATACTTAGCTACTTTTGTGTAAAAGCTTTGGCTTTATACTATTATGATGTTAAAAATATTACCAAAGATAATCTAAAAAACATTAAGTTTGGAGATACACTTGTTTTAAATAGTAATTCAAATGTCGATGATTACTTAGTAAATGAAGATATTAAAATAAGAAATGATTTTAAAGACTTTGAATACAAAAAAACAGCGGATAATGTGCATTATTATACTTTAAAGAAAGATAACGAAAAAGATGTCGCTTTAATAATGGGAAAAACACCATCATATATAGATTATTTACTGGAAGAAAAAATGCTAAACTTTAATGTCAATGATAAAAAAGTTAGTAGTAAAGAAAGAAAAGCCTTTTTAACGAAAAAGAGTATTAATAGTGATATAGATTTACTTAAGTTTTTAGAAAAAAATAATAAAGAGCCCGTTAAAAATACAATATTTACACCCTTAAAAGAAATTAAAGGCTATTACTCAGTAATGTTAGTTACGAGTGTTTTTCTACCTGATATAAAAAGTATTACTGAAATTAAAGGTGATTATAAAGGATATATCCTTAATCTTAAGAAAAGTAGAGAAGTAAGTATTTTTAAAAATAAGAAAAAATATAGTTTTACCTTTATAAATAATGACTATTTTACAGATGAGTACTTAAAAGAATTATTAGAAACAATAGAAATTAGAGGATAATATATGGAATTAATAAAAGTAGGAGAGAAAACTTATTATATAAAAAATCCTGTTAATATAGGAGTTTATAAAATTAATGACGAAGAGGTATATTTAATAGATAGTGGTAGTGATAAAGATAGTGGTAAGAAAATATTGAAAATACTTAATGAGAATAATTTAAAAGTAAAAGGAATTATCAATACGCATTCTCATGCTGACCATATAGGCGGCAATAAAGTTATTCAAGATAGGACTAATTGTAAAATATACGCTCATGGTAGTGAAAAAGAATTTATTAAATATCCTATATTAGAGCCAACTTTTTTGTATGGAAGTTTTCCTTTTAAAGATTTAGAAAATAAGTTTTTAGAAGCTAAAGAGAGTATTGTTTCTGATGAAGAGTTACCTTTAGATTTTACTTACTTTCCATTAAAAGGACATTCTTTTGATATGATAGGTTTAAAAACAAGTGATGATGTTTGTTTTATAGGAGATGCTTTAGTTAGTAGGGAAACTATTGATAAATATAATTTGTTTTTTCTTTATGATGTAGATGAATACTTAAAAACACTTAACTTTTTAGAAAATTTAGAAGCTAAAGTATATATTGCTTCTCATTGTGAAAAAGCTACATCTATAAAAGAATTAATTGAAATAAACCGTAAGAAAATAGAAGAGATACTTGAAGTTATTACTAATTTGTGTCAAGAGAAAATTACTTTTGAAGATTTATTGGAAAAGATATTTGAACACTATGACTTAGTTATGAATATTAATCAGTATGTATTAATTAGTTCTACTGTTAAAGCTTATCTTTCATACTTAATTAATAATGATAAAGTAAAGTACGAATTTATCGAAAGAAAAATGTATTATAGTAAAGTTTAGGTGGTTTTTGTGCAAAGTTTATTTGATGAAGAAGATGAAAAAGAAATAGGGTATGTTCCGTTAGCTGAAAAGATGCGGCCTAAGAGTTTAGATGAGTTTTTTGGGCAGGAAGAGATAGTGGGAAAAAATTCACCTATTAGAAAAATGTTAGAAACTGATAATATTTCATCAATGATATTTTATGGGCCTCCGGGCGTAGGAAAAACTACTTTAGCTAAAATAATTGCGAAAAAAAGTGAATCAGCTTTTTTAGAATTAAGTGCGGTAACGGCAGGAGTTAAAGAGATAAAAGAATTTATTGAGATAGGTAAATTTAATAAAGCTAATAATAAAAAAACAATTGTTTTTGTAGATGAAATACATCGCTTTAATAAAGCTCAACAAGATGCCTTTTTGCCTCACGTAGAAAATGGTAATATCATCTTAATTGGGGCCACAACCGAAAATCCATCTTTTGAAGTAAACTCAGCTTTGCTTTCAAGATGTAAAGTTTATGTTTTAAAAAGCTTAACACAAGAAGAGATTATTAAAATAATTAAAAGAGCCTTAAACGAAAGTAGTAATCAAAATGTTTCTATGGACGAGGAGTGCTTTGATATTTTGGCAGGTATAAGTAATGGTGATGCACGAAGTGCCCTTAATACTTTAGAAAGCTTAATCAACATAGCTCCATTAAAGAAAGGTAAAATTGTTATTACTAAAAAAGATATAGAGAAAGCTTTACAAAGTAAAACCTTTTTATACGATAAAAAGGGGGAGGAGCATTATAATTTAATATCGGCTTTACATAAGTCAATGCGTAATAGTGATCCCGATGCAGCTTTATACTATTTAGCTAGAATGTTAGAAGCTGGGGAAAATCCTTTGTATGTGGCAAGAAGACTTATTCGTTTTGCTTCAGAAGATATAGGTCTTGCCAATACTAATGCTTTAGTACAAGCAACGGCGACTTATCAAGCAGCTTATTATAATGGCATGCCGGAAGCTAATGTTAATTTAGCCCAAGCTGTTGTATATTTAAGTGTTTCACCTAAGTCAAATGCTTTATATCAAGCTTATGAAAAAGTAAAAGTTGATGCCCTTAAGACAGCTAATGAAAAAGTACCTTTGCATTTAAGAAATGCCGTAACAAAATTAGATAGCGAAATGGGCTATGGTGAGGGGTACCAATATGCCCATAATTACGAAGAAAAAATTACCGGTATGACATGTTTGCCAGAGGCTTTAAAAAATAAAAAATATTATGTACCTACTAAAAGTGGTAATGAGAAAAATGTAGCTGAAATTATGGATAGGATTGCGGCAATAAAAAGAGAAAAAAGAGGTGAGCTTAAGTGAGTAAGCAAATTGAGGTAGACTTAGTTAACTTTGAAGATGTTTTTGAAAAATATAATAGTAAACTTATTAATAAAAATCTTATTAACTATATAATTAATGAAGTAAATTTTTTTGATAAAAATGAAACTGTGGAAATAATCTTTCATAATAAAAGTAAAGTAGCTAAAGATAAATATATGCCTTTAATAAAGAAAAGTTTGAAAGAAGAGTATGATAAGTGCTTAAAAGAAATAGATTATAATAATATAAGACAATTAATTTATCTTTTAATTGGTGTAGTTCTTTTATTTATATCAGCTTTTATTGGAAAGTACTATGTTTTTCAACAAATATTTTTAATTGGTGGTTGGGTATTGATATGGGAAACAATTGAAATTGAAATGTTTGCCGATACAGAGCTTAAAAAAAGAAGAGTTATTTTAAAAAAGCTTTTAAAAAGTCAAATGAGTGAAAATTGACACGTTTATATAAAAATGATAAAATAGCGAAGTTGAAAAAGAGATGTTGAGGTGGTTTTGTGGCCAAGAAAAAAGTAGTAATTGGAATGAGTGGTGGAGTAGATTCATCAGTTGCCGCTATTGTATTACAAAAACAAGGTTATGAAGTAATAGGTTTATTTATGCGAAACTGGGACTCTATGGCTGATGGCGAATTTGATGGAGCTCCTACAACAGATTTAGGTATTTGTCCACAAGAAGTTGATTATAATGATGCTTTGGCGGTGTGTCAAAAGTTAAATATTCCTTTATATAGGAAAGATTTTATTAAAGAATATTGGGATTATGTTTTTACTTATTTTCTTGATGAATTAAAAAAAGGCAGAACGCCTAATCCAGATGTTATGTGTAATAAATATATTAAATTTGATATGTTTGTTAAGGAAGCTTTGAAGTTAGGGGCTGATTATATTGCGACTGGGCATTATGCTAGACTTGAAGATGGTCATTTACTAAGAGCTGTTGATAGAAATAAAGACCAAACTTATTTTTTATGTCAAGTAAGTAAGAAGCAATTTGAAAATGTCTTATTTCCAATAGGCGATATGGTAAAAAGTGATGTTCGAAAAATTGCTCTTGAATATGGTTTGGTAACGGCTAAGAAAAAAGATTCAACAGGTATTTGTTTTATAGGGGAGAGAAACTTTGCGAGTTTCTTAAAAAATTATTTACCTAATCAACCGGGAGATATAGTTAATATTGAAACAAAGGAAGTTTTAGGTAAGCATATAGGTCTTATGAATTATACTATCGGTCAAAGAAGAGGCTTAAATGTTGGTGGAACTGATGAAAGAATGTTCGTAGTAGGCAAAGACTTAGAAAAAAATGTTTTGTATGTGTGTCTTGGTGAAGATAATGATTATTTAATAAGTGATAGTTGTGTAGTTGAAGATATAAATTATTTAGGGAATGAAAAAGTAGAGCAATGTACTTGTAAATTTCGTTATCGTCAAGATGATGTTAAGGTTTCTTTGGAGTGGCAAGATGATTTGGTAATTGTCAAATATCCCCAAGGAGTTAAGGCCGTTACACCGGGACAAGCTTGTGTATTTTATAAAGATGAAGAATGCTTAGGTGGCGGAATAATAAAAGAAGTACGTAAAAACAATGAGAAGCTATGGTACCTATAGTTTCTTTTTTAATTCATAAAAAAAATATTCCTCTTTTGGGAATATTAGTAAATAGTTTTTTGAAAGCGACCTTTATTTTCAGCAGCTCTTATTATTTGTGCTAAAAGGTTTAGGGCAATTTGTTCTGTTTTTCTGTTTATATCACGTAGTGGGTTAAATTCGACTAAGTCGTAAGATAAAACTTCTTTCATATGTTTTATGATAAGGTCGTTTATTTTCATAGCTTCATCTTCACTTATACCATCAAATTCTGGAACGGAAAAGCCTGTTGACACATCAGGGTCAAGGATATCAAGACTATAACTAATGTGAATACCTTTTACTTTGTAGCCGGCTATTTTAAAAGCTTCTTCCATTACGGCTTCAACCCCTTTTTCTTGAATATCTTCTGTTGTAAAAACGGTAACGCCGGAATATTTTAAAACTTCTTTTTCACCAGGGTCAATGTTTCTGGCGCCAACTATAACGGTTTTGGAAGTTTGAATTAATTTGCCGTCATGGTAGACAGTCATTTCTTGATTATAACCATTGATAGAAGCAAGAGCTAAACCGTGAAGATTACCTGTTACCGTTGATGAGAAAGTATTATAGTTAGCGTGAGAATTTATCCAAATTATCCCAATATCAGTATTTTGTTTAGCACAAGCTAAGGCACTAGGGATACAAACGGAACAATCGCCACCAATTAAAATAGGAAAATAATCTTCTTTTGTTTTTTCAAGCATTGACTTATAAATGTTAGTATTAATCTTTTCGACATCATACTCATTTTTACGGCGGTCAGAAAGATTTCTACTTTTGATGATATTGTCATCTTGGGCAAATTGCATGCTTTCCCCTTTATAAAAACTTTGTAAATCATTCATTAACTGAATAGGTCCAAGGTGGGCTCCGTCGATATGGACACCCAAGTCACTACCAGCTCCAAAAATTATCGTTTTCATTAGAATCACCTTAAATAATTTTAACGTAAAAGTCACTTTATAGCAAGAAAAACGCTTTAACTTTCTTTCGTTTTACTGTATAATTGAGAGTAAGGTGGTTAGTCGTGAAAAAGTTAGAAGAATTATATCCACAAGTTGGCTTTGATGTGTTACTTAAAAATATAGTAAGTAATGTAGATGAAGTTTCTGAAAATTGCTTATTTGTTTGTACTGTTAGTGATTCTTTAGATAATCATAATTTTATTGATGAAGCGGTTAAAAGAGGAGCAAGTTGCATTATTGTCAGTAAAGATGTCGGTGCCAAGAGTGTGCCTGTTATAAAGGTGCCTGATACGAATCGGGAGCTACCTTTTTTGTGTCAAAAATTTTATGATTATCCTGATTTAAAACTAAAAACAATCGGTATAACGGGAACTGATGGAAAGACAAGTGTTGGTAAGATTATACAAACTTTAATAGGCAGTGATGTTTGTGGATATTTAGGAACTAATGAGAAAAGTTGTGCAAAGTTTTCCACTTTTACAAAGAAAAGTTATGACTGTACAACTATATATAATGACTTAGCCGAATTTTTGCGGTTTGGTTGTCAAGATGTTGTAATAGAAGCTAGTAGTGAAGCTCTTTCTCGTGGGCAGTTGCAGGCTTTTAATTTTGATATGAGTCTTTTTACCAATATTTCTAGTGAGCATTTAAATATTCATGGTACTTTTGATAATTACTTAAAAAGCAAATTAAATTTATTTAGACAAACGAAAAATGAGGGTTTTTGTATTTTAAATAAAGATGATAAATTTTTTGATACTGTGAAAAATTATTGTAATGGCCAAGTTTTAACTTATGGAATAGATGCTGGTTGTGATTTACAAATTGTTAGTAAAAAGTTTTTTCCTACTAAAACAGAGATTACTTTTAAATATCACGATACTGAATATAATGTAGAAAGTCCCTTACTAGGTGGTTCTAATGTTTATAATTTAGCTTGTGCAATACTAGCTACTATAAATATGGGCATAAGTATAGATAATATTTTAAAAAGAATTAAAGATATTAAAATAGAGGGCAAGTTAGAAATCCTTAATACTAATACAAATTATTATGTTATGGTTGATGATGCTCATACGATAAATAGTATTTTTCGTCTTTTAGATTTTGTTCATCTTCTTGATGTTAATAGAGTTATTGTTGTCTTTGGGATAGAAAGTAGTGTGGATAAAGCTCTTAGACCTAAAATGGGCAATATTATTGTTGCAAATGCAACATATGCGATATTTACATCTAGTGGGAAAGATGCCAGTCTTGTAGATGATGTTACAGCTGAGTTAAAAAATAAAGTTAATAATTATGAAATAGAACTTGATAGAAGAAGAGCTATTCAAAAAGCTATTGATATGGCTTTAGAAAAAGATATAGTAGTAATTTTAAGAGAAAATAAAAATTATGAGTTAGAAAACTTAAACATTGATGATATAAAAGAAGCTTATAGTGCAGTTGCGAATAGAAAAATAAGAGAAGAAAACTAAAAAAATTGTCGAGTAATAATAGTTTAAATTTTTAAATTTTATGGTACAATTTTACTAAAGTAGGTGGCCTATGAAAAAGAAAAAAGCCTTTAAGGTTAATAAGAATAATTCTACTAATATTTTAAATAATATAAATAAGATAAAAGCTAATGAGAAAAAACTTCTTTTCTATAATGCAATTTTGATGTTAGTAGTTATAATTTTTGTTAGTTATATTACTGTATTTGCGGTAGGTAAAAATAATATTTTTGATAAAAAATACTCAGCTTCTAACTTGACGCATGAAGATACAGTTGAAGTTATAGCTAATAAAATATATTTAGATAAATCTTTAATAGTAAGAGATTCAGTAGGTCTAGAAATGACACCTTTTAACTTTAAGATAATTAATAAAAAGAAACATAGTGTAGAATATAGAATAAAATTAGTTAGCGATTACAATGTTAGTTGTGACTGTGGTGGCGATGGTGTTAGTCTAGATACCTTAAGATTTAGCTTAGATAGAAAAAATATTTATAGTCTAAAAGATAGGCTATATAATGGAGAGTATATAATTATGGAAGGACAAATTGATGCTTTAAGTACTTCTTCACAAGAGTTATATATTTGGATTAGTAATAGCTTATTAAAAGATAAAAGTAAAAGCCATTTTCATGGCTTACTAGTGTTAGAAGAATACTAGTCTTTTTCTTTTATAAATTCGTAAGTAATTTTATTAGTAGTAGTAATAGCTTCTAAATAAGGAAAATGGTTACAAGTAGGTAGGACTATTAAAGAAGAATTTTTTATAAGCTTTTTTAATTTATAAGCATCTTTTAGAGGAGTAGTTGTATCTTTCTTGCCCCATAAGAGTAAAACGTTACTATCTATATTTTTATAATATATTTTTAAATCTTCATTAACAATATTTTTAAAAGTATCTTTCATAACTAAAGGTAGACTGTTATAGTCTTTAGAGCCAAAGTGGCGGAGTAGTTTTTGATAGTAGTACTCTTGTTTTAACTTAGGAAGCAGTTTTAGACATTTTCTTAAAAATTTATAAGTTTTTTCTTTTAAAAAGTGTCTGATAGTTTTTCGCGGTTTGATACCGGCTACATCAATTAATAAAATTTTTGGGAAATTTATTTTATAATAGCCTGAAAGTATGGCAGTAATTCTACCTCCAAAGGAGTGAGCAATTATAATGGGATTAGTTATTTGTTCTTCTTCTAGAAATTCTTTAATTACTTTAGCATAATCATAAATATCTAGAGTTTTATTAGGAATAGGACTGTTACCAAAACCTGGATAATCTATTATGTAAATAGTGTAATCATCTTTAAAAGCATTAATAATGTTACGAAAAGTTGCTCTCGTGTTACCCCAACCCGGTAATATCAAAATAGTTTTATCATTATTACCATATTTTTCAAAATAAATGGATATATTTTGAGTGTTAAAAAACATAAATATCACCTAATGTAATTTATGCCTAGGATAAATATTCGTGAAAAGACTTGTTTAATGGTTAAGTGTTGTGTTATACTTAAAGTGTCAGAAAGATGCGACAACTGACCAATTTAAAACCGACTAAAATGACGATACGGGAGTTTTGATCAGCTATCGGTGTTGAATGCTTATTTATTTAAGAATCCTAAAGGTAGCGTAAGAACACCCACCTGTACAAGCGACAGGTTTTATCGTTGTCAGAACGCTCTATTCTGACTTTTTTGTTTTGTTTTTGTTGTTTTTATAGGGGCTATATGCTATAATAAAGCCTGCAGGGGGGATAAAGATGTTGATTTTACCAATTGTTAATAAAAATAGAATTATGAATGTACATATAAAAATAAAAGCAGCTGAAAAGATTCGAACTAAAATTGCTTTTAGTGACGCAAAAGAAAGTGAAATAATTGTTAATAGAGAGAAATTTTCCGAATCAATATTTAGTAATTCTAAAGAAATATTAGCTCCTGTTGAATTTGTAAGGAGTAAATCTCTTCTTTACCCACGAAAATACTTAGTAACAACCAAGACAGAAGCATCAAGTGAGCTATATGATGTTTACGAAGTACCTTGCGTACCTAAAAAAGTTAATGATAGTCTAGATAAACTATATAGTTGTGCTTTAACAGATATGCGTAAAGAAATACCAGGTAGTAAAAAAGGAAGATATATTTCGTTAAAAAACTTAGGAGTAGATGAACATCTTACGGAAGAAAAGATTGCTAAACTACAAAAAATTGTTAAAGAAAATGATGCCAAAGATTGGCCTAGTCTTTTTCAAAAAGAAGATATAGCTGATTTAAAAGATACCTTAGATTTTATTGATAACTTTGAGTGTACGGTTATATCAGATACAACTATTCCTGAAAATAGCTTGCAAGATGTATTAAAGTCTTTAGAGGTAATTAATACAAGAGATTCAAGAAACCTTAGAAATTACTATGATAAAGCTTTAGCTAATAAAGAAGTTTATTCAAAAATTTCTTATATCAATAGAATCATTTATAATGAGCCTTTGGCTTTAATAAAATCAAATAAACAAAGACAAAAACAATTAATAAAAACAAAAGATGAAAGTGAGTTTAAAAATGTTGCCTAAATTTGCTCGTTTGGAAAAATTAATTGGTAGAGAAAAGTTAGAAGATTTAAGTAAAAAAAGTGTTCTTATATTAGGTTGTGGCGGTGTTGGTGGCTATGTTGTCGAAGCCTTAGCTAGAAGTAATATAGGAACGCTTATTTTAGTTGACTATGATTTTGTTGATGAGACAAATATTAATAGGCAGATAATTGCGACTGATAAGACAATTGGCAAGAAAAAAATAGAAATATTAGAAAGGCGTATTAAAGAGATAAACCCAACGTGTCAAGTTGTTTTAATCGATAAATTTATTACTAAAGATAATATTAATGTGTTATTTAAAAGTAAAATTGATTTTCTAGTTGATGCTTGTGATACCATTAGTGTTAAAAAAGAAATTATAAAATTATGTATAAATAAAGATATTCCTTTTATAACTTGCTTGGGTACAGGTAACAGGTTTAATCCGGAAAAGCTTAAGATTACAACTTTAGATAGGACAAGTTATGATGCAATAGCGCGTATTTTAAGAAAATATGTAAAGACTGAGCATATAAATAAAAAAGTTGTTGTCTTGGTATCATCTGAACAACCGGTAAAAGTAGGAGATAGAACACCGGGGTCAACGGCTTTTGTACCAGCTAGTGCCGGAATTTTAATAGCTAGTTATGTAGTAAATTATTTTTTAAAGACAAAATAAAAGAAGCACTTTTGTAGTAGGGAGTACTTCTTTTAAATTTTTCTAAAATTTTCTATAAAGACCAACGACTTTGCCTAAAATAGTAACTTCTTTTAAAATAATAGGCTCCATAGTATCATTTTCTGGTTGTAAACGGAAGTAGCCATTTTCCTTATAAAAAGTTTTTACAGTTGCTTCATTATTAGCGTTCATTGCTACAACGGTTTGACCATTATGAGCGGTATTAGTTCTTTCAACAATTAAAATATCACCATCATAAATACCAACATTAATCATTGATTCACCACTTACTTTTAAAGTAAAGATATCATTTTTCGATGTAATTAAGCTTGTTGGTAGAGAAAAGTATTCATTTGGTGTTTCAATAGCTTCAATAGGAGTACCGGCAGTTACTTTACCTATTAAAGGAACATCGATAACACTCTCATTTTTCTCGGCAAATTCATTAGGTACTAAAATTTCTAAGGTACGATTTTTAGTAGCATTCTTTTTAATGTAGCCTTTTTCTTCTAATTTTTTCAAGTGAAATTGTATAGTAGCAGGTGAGTGCAAATTAGCTTCTGCTCCAATTTCTCTAACTGTTGGTGGATAACCGTTTTTCGCCATTAATTTTTTTAAAACTTTAAGAATATAAGCTTGACGTTCTGTTAATTTTTCCATATTATTCCTCCTCATAAATTCATTTTAACACTAAAAATGTAAAATGTCAAACAAATGTTTAGCTTTTTCTTGACACGAACAGTTGTATGTATTAAAATAGAATTATCAAAGAAAGAGAGGAGTGAATTAAAATGTTAAAGAAAAAAACTATTAAGAGAGGATTAATTCTATTAGGAGCGTATATCATATTTGCTATATACTTAATGATAGTTTTTGCAAGAGTAGAACGCTTAAATAAAATTTATCATGAGAAAAATACTAAAGAAGTAACAATTAATGTTAGTAAGTAACTCCAAAATATGATAGAATAAAAGCAGGTGGTAAAAATGAAAAAGATAATTTTAGTAGATGGTAACAACTTATTATTTAGAAGTTTTTATGCAACTGCTTATCAAGGAGTCATCATGAGAAATTCTAGAGGTTTTCCTACTAATGCTTTGTATGGTTTTATTAATATGATGAATAAAATTATAAAAGAAGAAATGCCAAATTATATAATGGTTGCTTTTGATAAAGGGAAAACCTTTAGACATGATAAATATGAAAGTTATAAAGCCGGTCGTCAAGAGATGCCAGATGAGTTACGCTTACAATTTCCTAAAGCTAAAGAAGTTCTTGAAACTATGGGTATTAAATATTATGAAATTGATAATTACGAAGCTGATGATATAATTGGTACACTTGCGAAGATGGTTGATGAAGAAGATGAATTTGTCGCAAGAATTGTTAGTAGTGATAAAGACCTACTACAACTGATAAGTGATGAAGTGGAAGTAAAACTTTTAAAGCAAACGGGTTATATTATGATGAATAAAGAAGAATTCCGTAATACTTATCATGTTGACCCAATTAAAATGATTGATTTAAAAGCTTTGATGGGAGATGCTAGTGACCATATACCGGGTGTTAAGGGTATTGGAGAAAAAACAGCTATTAGTCTTTTAGAAAAATATCAAAGTCTAGATAATTTGTATGCCCATATTGAAGAAGTAAAAGGTAAGACGCAAGAGAAGCTAATTGAGGGTAAGATTGATGCTTATATGTCTTATGATTTAGCAACAATCTATAGAGAAGTGCCACTTGACTTTACTTTAGAAGATTGTAAATATGAGGGAGTAAAAAAAGAAGCATTTGTTAAAGAACTAGAAGAATTAGAATTTTATTCTATTTTGAAAAAGCTTGATTTTAGTGATTTAGAAATAAAAAAAGAAAAAGAAGAAGAGAAGAAGAAAAAAGAAGTAATTAGGGTAGGTTCGATTGAGGACTTTAAAAATAGAGATTTTGCTTTTTACTTAGAAACAAGGGGCTCTGTTTATAGTAAAAGTGAAATTTTAGGTATGAGTTTATATAATGGCGAAAAAGCTTTGTTTTTAAGCAAAGATGAAATTATCCAAAATAAAGATATCTTTAGTAATGAATATAATAAATATACTTATGATTTGAAAAAAAATATTGTAGTTTTAAATAACTATGGGGTAGAGTTTAAAAATGTAACTTTTGATACGATGATTGCGACTTATTTATTAGATTACATAATTAAAGATGATATAGCTTTTGTTGCTAGACAATTAGATTATGAAATACCTTTATATGATGAGTTCTTTGGCTCAGAAAAAAAGCCTAAAGTATATATCGAGGGTGAACTGCAAGAGATGTGCTTTAGTAAGGCTAAGTTTATATACGAAACAAAAGAAAGATTATTAAAAGAAATAGAAGAAGCAGAAGAAATGGACTTGTTTAATAATATTGAGATGCCTCTTTCTAGAGTATTAGCTGATATGGAAATAACGGGTATAAAAGTTAATACTGATTACCTAACTAATGTTGAAGTAGAATTAAAAGAAAAAATGGATAAATTAGAAGAAGAAATTTATGAGTGTGCTAATGAGAAATTTAATATTATGTCGCCATCTCAACTTGCGAATATACTTTTTGAAAAATTAGAAATACCATATCCAAAGAAAATAAAAGATAATAAGTTTTCAACTAGTAAGGAAATACTTGATAAGATAAGATTTGTTCATCCTATAGTTGATAAGATTTTAGACTACCGAACAATATATAAATTATATGCTAATTATGCCGTTGGACTAAAAGCCGAAGTTAGAGAAGATGGGCGTATTCATACTATATTTACGCAAACTCTAACTAGGACAGGTAGACTTTCTAGTATTTCGCCTAATTTACAGAACATTCCTGCTCGAGCTGAATATGCTAGATTAATTAGAAAAGCCTTTGTTCCTGATGAAAATTCTAAGATTTTATCAAGTGATTATTCACAAGTAGAACTAAGAATATTTGCGAGTATGTCTAATGCTACTAATTTAATTCAAGCTTTCATTGATGATAAAGATATTCATGCAAAAACGGCTAGTGATATTTTTAAAGTGCCTATTGAAGATGTAACTAAAGAAATGCGTAGAACGGCTAAGGCTGTTAACTTTGGGATACTTTATGGTATTAGTAGTTTTGGATTGTCAGAAGATTTAGGTATTGATATCGCAACGGCTAAGAGTTTTATGGATAATTATTTGGAATCTTATCCAGGTATTAGAGAATATATGGAAGAAGAAAAAGCTAATGCCTATAAGTATGGTTATGTTAAAACGTTAATGAATCGAAGAAGAGTTATTGAAGAGTTGAATAATAAAAATTATTTGATTAGAAGTAGTGGGGAGAGGATTGCTCTTAATACACCTATTCAAGGAACAGCTGCCGATATTTTAAAGAAAGCTATGGTAGAAATTTATAGGGAGTTTGCGAAGAGAAACTTAAAGAGTAAAATGTTAATTCAAGTACACGATGAACTTGTCTTTAATGTTTTAGATAGTGAACTTGAAGAGGTTAAGTCAATTGTAAAAGATATTATGGAAAATACTTTTAAATTAAATGTACCATTAAAAGTGGATATTGAAGTTGGCAACAATTGGTATGAAGCTAAGTAAGGAGGGTTTGGTATGCCAGAAAAACCAGAAGTAATTACAGTTGCGAATACGTTAAAAGAAAGGCTTATTGGTAAGAAGATAACTGCTTGTAATGTTTATTGGGATAATATAATTGCTTATCCAACGACGAATGAGTTTAAAAAGAAAATAGTTAATCAAGTTATTGATGATATTAAGACAAGAGGTAAATTTATTGTTATGTCTTTAAGTAAGAATACTTTGTTAGTACATTTGCGTATGGAAGGTAAGTTTACTTTTAGAAATGTTGGTGATGAAAAAGGAAAGCATGAGCACGTTGAGTTTATATTAGATAATGATGTAAGCTTTCGGTTTATGGATGTAAGAAAATTTGGTAAGATGTATTTACTACCAACAGACAAGAAAGAAAAAATGAAGCCTCTTAAAGATTTAGGGTTAGAGTATGATGATAAGAATTTGACAAAGGAATACTTGTATGAAAAGATTCATAATAAAAATATACCGATTAAAACTGTTTTGCTTGACCAAAGCATTATAGCTGGTATTGGTAATATTTATGATGATGAAATTTTATTTATGAGTAAGATTAGCCCTTTACGTAAGGCTAGTGATGTTACTATGAAAGAATGTCAACTTATAATAGATAATTGTAGAGAGGTTTTAGCTAAAGCAATTAAATTAGGTGGTACAACGATTAGAAGCTTTACGTCGAGTGAGGGAGTTCATGGCCTTTTTCAAAATGAATTGTTAGTACATAGTAAGGCTGGAAAAGAGTGCCCTGTTTGTGGTGAAATAATTCAAAAAATAAAAGTAGGGGGCCGAGGAACACATTATTGTCCTAATTGTCAGAAGTAAAATAAGTATTTATAAAAAAATAGAATTTAAGGAGAGGGTAGAATGAAGAAGACAAAAATAATATGCAGTATAGGTCCAGCTAGTAGTAATCTTGAAGTAATGGAGGATATGGTTTTAGCTGGTATGGATGTAGCCCGTATTAATTTTACTCATGCTACTATGGAAGAAAGAGAAGAAGTAGTAAGAGCGGTACGTAGTGTTCGTGAAAAGACGAAGAAAAATATCGCGATTATGTGGGATACTAAAGGACCCGAGTTTCGTGGTGGCGAAGTTGTAAATGATGAGATAGATTTAATTGAGGGTAAAAATATTCGTATTGTAAAGGAAAATTGTTTGGGTGATGAGAGAAGAATTAGTGTAAATCATCCTGAAGCTTTAGATAACTTAACAATTGGAACGGAAATTTTGTTGGAAAATGCCAAAATGAAATTACAAGTCATTTCTGTTGAAGAAGATGGCGTAACTTGTGAAATCATTCAAGGTGGTAAGCTTGGAAGTCGTAAGAGTTTTAGTGTTCCGGGGGTTAAATTAAATATTCCTTATATAAGTGAAGATGATAGAGAAGACTTGGAGTATGCTTGTCAAACAGGAGGGGAATATTTAGCTATTTCATTTGTATCTTCTAAAGATGATGTGTTAGAAATAAAAGAAGTTTTAAAAGAATATGGTCGTGAAGATTTACAAATTATTTGTAAAATAGAAAGCGACTTGGGTATTAAGAATTTAGATGAAATTTTAGAAGAATGTGCCGGTATTATGGTTGCTAGAGGAGATTTAGGTACGGAAATTTTATCAGAAAAGTTGCCTATCGTTCAAAAAGAGATTATTAAGAAATGCCGTGAAAAAGGTAAGATATGTGTTGTGGCAACAGAAATGCTAGAAACAATGATGGAAGAAAATAGACCTAAGAGGGCTGAAACTAGTGATATTGCCAATGCGGTTATAGATGGAACAGATGCTGTTATGTTAAGTGGAGAAACAACTATAGGTAAGCATCCGGTTGAAACAGTTGAAGCTATGGCTAGAATTTGTGAAACAACAGAAATGTATACCACTTTTGACTATATTCCAGATAAAAAATGTGAGTCTAGTGTGCAAGTAGCTATTTGTGAAAGTGTTGTGGAAAGTTCTAATCGTTTAGGTGGAAAATTAATATGTGCCGCTACGATAAGTGGGTCAACGGCAAAAGTTATTTCTAATTTAAAACCGAATGCTATTATTTTGGCTTTGTGTCCGGACTTAAAAACAGGTAGAAGATTAGCTTTAAATTGGGGAGTTTATGCTGAAGTAATTCCTTATTTAAATTCAACTGATGAGATACTAGTTGAAAGTATAAAAAAAGCTAAAGAGTTTATGCCTTTAGCAGAAAACGATATTGTTATAACAACAGGCTCATTTCCTAATACCAAAAAAGCAAGTCCTACTAATTTAATGAAAATAGAACAAATTAAGAATTAATTAACATATAAAAAACTTAGTCTTTGATATAATGGCTAAGTTTTTTGCTTAAAGCTTTTGAACTTTATTAGAATTTTTAGTTACTTCAAAATCTTTAATCTTATCATAAATTTTATAGAGCTTTTGAACATTGTTTTCTAAAAAATAATAATGAAATATATAGGGGATAAATAAACACATCATTAATACAAATAAAAGTAAAAGGAAAAAATTTTCTAAAGCTAAGAAGCCTAATAAAAATAAACAAGCAACAGTTCCTGTAAAAATAGTAACAAGTAGGTGAATTAACCTTTCATGTTGAAAAAAGCTAATTTTAGTTAAGAGATTTTTTCCTAACGCTTCTTTTTCTTCTGGAGATAAGTTTTTGTTTTTTACTTTTTCTAATTCTTCTAAATAACTACATAAATATTCTTTCATTTTTAATCATTATCAATATTTCTTTAATTGATTCCTTTCTATTTAATATTTTATAACTTTTCCGCTAGATTAGTATTATCAAACTTTTCATCCATTAATAATTCGTGGATTTCTTCTTCTTTAGTATCTAGATAGACTTCTTCAATTCGATCAACACGACATTTTTCAGCCTTAATAATAGCTTCAACTTTACTTATTGCTTCATCTAACTCATCATTAACAACAACATAATTATATTTTGATACTTCATTTATTTCTTTATAAGCAGTATTGAATCTTTCAATAATCTTATCATTACTATCTGTATTACGCTTTTTTAATCTTTCAACCAGTATTTTTAGAGATGGAGGCATTATAAAAATAAAGATGGCTTCTGGAATTAACTTCTTTATATTAGAAGCTCCTTCAATTTCTATTTCAAGAATAACATCAATACCTTCTTGTAGTTTTTCTTTTATAAAATTCTTAGGTGTACCATAATAATTACCTACATAATTTGTGTATTCTAAGAAATAATCTTCTTTTATCAACTTTTCAAATTCTTCTTTCGAAACAAAATTATAAGTAACACCAGCAATATCATTATCACGCATTGGTCTAGAAGTAGTAGAAATAGATAAGACTCTTGATTTATTATCATTTTTTAGTAAACCCTGAATGATACTGCCTTTGCCACCACCACTAGGTGAAGAAATAACTATTACTTGACCAGTATTTTTTTGCTTAATCATCTTTTAATCCTCCTTGACAATAGGAAAAACTTTTTCCTCATTTAATTTATTTTCACTAAGAATATCATAAATCTTTTGATACTTTAATTCTAACTCCAACATCTCATCTTTTTCTTTTTTTATTTTACTTATCAAAGAAACAGGTAAGTCCTTTTTTATACTGTTTAAATATTTTCGACCGTTAGAGTTAAAACCTAATACTCTAATATATTTGATTTCTTGATTGTTTTTAGCTTCTTCTTTAGTAAAACTACATAAAAGATGTAAGAGTAAGCGTTTGATTTTATTTTCCGTAAGTCTTTTTTGTTTCAAACTATTTACAAGTTCTTGATAATTAGAAGCTGTAGAGATTTCTTTTTTTAATTTTTTAGCTAAGCCCTCATCAATAGTTTGATATATTAATAAGTTATGACAAGTTAGAACTTTATATTTTAAAAGAAGAAAATAATCATCAATAAAATGTAAATCATTTAAATATTTTAAAACAAAGTCAGGTACTTGGTCTTTTACATCCATTTGTTCCTTTAAAGCTTTTCTTATGGCACTAGCGGATGACATTTCTTCTAGATTTTTATTGTGATAATTATTTATTCTTTTAAGACACTCATACTTTATATTGTAATTGTTTTTAAGAATAGTTTTAATGTAACTTATTCCTAGTAAATCATTAGGAGTAGAAATTTCTTTGTTGGTTAAATCTTTTAAAGCTAAGGCTAGGGAAGTAGGGTAGTTATTTCCAAACTTACAGTATATTTTTACTAACTTATCAAAATTTGGATTATCTAGTTGACACTTCGCAATAGCTTCTAAATCATTGATGTTATTAGATTCACTACCAAAGATTATTTTTTCTACTTTTAAATACTCTAAAATAGTAATAGCGCCATAGCTAAAATAATCAGCACTTTGTGTTGCGAAAACAAAGGGAAGTTCAACTATTAAATCAATGCCCGCTTCAAGGGCTATTCTTACTTTTTTGTCTTTACTTATAATGCTCATTTCCCCTCGTTCAGTAAAACTGCCACTTAAAACTAAGACAATAAAATAATCGGGATATTTCTTTTTTATTTCTTGCAGATGATACCAATGGCCATTAGAAA
Organism: uncultured Bacilli bacterium; assembly: GCA_947624045.1. Classification (GTDB taxonomy): domain Bacteria; phylum Bacillota_I; class Bacilli_A; order RF39; family UBA660; genus CANRGD01. Next base: position 18,235 of record CANQIL010000008.1, on the reverse strand, counting down.
ATGGGTTGTATTCTGCAATTATACCTATAGCTTTAATAATAATTTCCCCTTTCTTTTTTAGATATTTTAGCATAAAGTTGTAATCTTTACAATTATTTGTAGGAAGTTAAATTACGTAGTTTACTATAGAATAGGTCCAGGAAAAAAATTCAATTTAGCAAAGTTTGTCTAAATTTAAGTATTATTAATTAGTAAAGTTGAATAAAATTAAATGTAAAGTAAAAAGACAAATCTTAAAATTAAGTATATTCTATGATATAATTGATATGATTAGTTAACCGAAGGTGATTTTTGTGAGGGCAATTGTTGTGGCGGGAGGAACAGGTGGACATATTTATCCGGCTGTTGCGATTATTAATAAAATTAAAGATATAGAGGCAAATAGTGATATTTTATTTATTGGAACAACGGATAGAATGGAAAAAGATATAATTCCAAAGATGGGTATTAAATTTGTAGGTATAGAAATGACAGGTTTAAATCGAAAAAATCTTTTTTCTAATATAAGTGTTTTAAAAAAATATAATAAAGCTATAAAAAAAGCTAAGAAAATTATAAGTGATTTTAAGCCCGATGTTGTTATTGGAGCGGGAGGTTATATAACAGCACCCGTTTTATATGCCGCTAAAAAGTTGAAATATCCCATTTTAATTCATGAACAAAATTCTATTCCCGGTGTATCAAATAAATTTATAGCTTCCTTTGCGGATAGAATATGTGTGTCTTTACCAGGAAGTGTTAAGTATTTTCCTGAGAAAAAAACAGTTTATACAGGTAACCCGCGAAGTGAAGAGATTATTACAAAAAAACCTTTAGCTAAAACAGAATTAGGTTTTGTTAAAGATAAACGATTAGTTGTTTTTGTAATGGGGTCTTTAGGTTCTTTAACAATGACGGAAAAATTAAAAGACTTAATTCCAGCATTTAAAGATAAAGATTATCAAGTACTAATAATTACTGGAAATAACTATTATGATGACTATAAAAATTTAGATATACCTAGCAATGTTAAAATAGTTCCTTTTTTAGATAACTTAATAAATTTGCTTAAAGATACTGATTTGTTAGTTTCTAGAGCCGGGGCTTCTACTATTGCGGAAGCTACAGCGATAGGACTTCCCACTATTTTTATACCATCACCTTATGTTACTAATAATCATCAATATAAAAATGCTAAAGATTTAGAAAAAGAAGGAGCTGCTGTAATTATTACAGAGGAAGAATTTTCTAAAGAAAAAGTATTAAAAGAGATAGATAGACTCTTTTGTAATAAAGAAATTTATAGTAAAATGAGAATGTGTAGTGCTAATTTAGGTATTAAAGATTCAGCAACTAGGGTATATAATGAAATAAGAAAGATAATTAGGTGAGGTTAATGGATAATTTAGTTGAAAAAATTACCACATTAAATATAGGCAAAGTAGAAGAAAATGTAGCTTTAAGTAGATATACAACTTATAAAGTAGGGGGCAAGGCTAGAGTAGTTGTTTATCCTAAGAATGCGCAGAGCTTGACAAAGCTTATAAAATTAATAAAAAATGAAAAAGTGCCTTATAAAATATTAGGAAATGGATCTAATTTGCTTTTTAGTGATAAAGTTTTTGAGGGCGTTATTATTAGATTAACGGAGTTTAATGATATAAAATTTTTAGCTGGACAAAAGATAAGAGTGGGAGCAGGATATTCATTAATGAAGTTAAGTTTGCAAGCGGCAAAAAAGGGCTTAGCTGGTTTAGAGTTTGCATCTGGTATTCCTGGTACGGTTGGTGGAAGCGTTTATATGAATGCCGGAGCCTATAAAAGTGATATGGGTTATGTCGTTAAAGAAGTAAAAGTATTAACACCTGATTTAAAAATAATAACTTTAGAAAATAAAGAGATGAATTTTCATTATCGTACTTCGTTTTTACAAAAGCATAAAGATTATATTTGCTTAGAAGTATTGATTAAATTAGAAAAAGGTAATAAACAAGCAATAGAAGAAGTCATTAAAGAAAGGCGTAAAAGAAGAACGGAGTCCCAACCTTTAGAATATCCATCAGCTGGTAGTGTTTTTCGTAATCCAACTGGAATGTTTGCCGGAGAAATGATTGAAAGCTTAGGTTTAAAGGGTAAAAAAATAGGGGGAGCCATGGTTAGTAAGAAACATGCAAACTTTATTATAAATTATAAAAAGGCTACTAGTAGTGATATAAAGAAATTAATTGAGCTAGTACACGATGAAGTTTTAGAAAAATATAAAGTAGATTTAAAAATAGAACAAGAATTTGTAAATTGGGAGTAGAAAATGGCCAAAAAAATAGTCAAGAAAAGAAAATTAAAAATATTTAACTTTTTATTAGTTCTCTTAATTTTAATAGGACTATTTTTTGGCATTAAGTTTTTCTTAAGTGTACCTATTAAAAATATTATTATAAAAAAGACAACTTATCTAAATGATGATTATATTTTAGACTTAGCTAATTTAAAGAATTATCCAAGTTATTTTAGTATAAATGGTTTTAAAATAAAAAAAGAATTAGAAAAGTCACCTTATATAGACTCAGTAAAAATAAAAAGAGATTTTTTTCATGTTATAAGTATTGAAGTAGTGGAAGCTAAAGCTATTTTTTATGATAATGCTTCAGACAAGGTTGTTTTAAATAATAAAGAAGCAGTGTCAAATGATGAGATGGTTTCTTCTTTTCGGATACCAAGATTAATTAATGAAGTACCAAAAGATAAGTATAATAAATTTATTAAAGGTATGAATTTGATAGAAGAAGATGTTTTGGGTAAAATATCAGATATTGAATATCAGCCAAATGATATCGATAAAGATAGATTCTTATTATATATGGATGATGGGAATATGGTTTATTTGACACTTACTAAATTTAAAATGATTAATTATTATAATAAAGTATTAAGTCAATTAGAAAATCATAAAGGAATTCTTTACTTAGATAATGGTAATCATTTCCAAATAAAGGAGTAGTTTGCATGAAGAAAGTAGTAGATTTTATTAAAAATAATTATCTTTATTTAGTAGTGTTTATATTTGTTCTCACTATAAATATTGTTGGCATGTTAACTTTAGATGAAGTTTGGAATTATGGCTTTGCGGTAAATATTTATAGAGGACTAGTTCCTTATAAAGATTTTAATATGGTTATACCACCGCTTTATCCTTTTATTATGAGTATATTTTTTAGATTGTTTTCATCCAATCTTTTAACTATGCATATTGTAAATGCTTTAATGATTACGCATATGTATTATATAATTAAAAAATTAGTAAAAAGAAATGCTTGTATAGTTTTTTTCTTTTTATGTGTTCCGTTATCACTACTTTTTCCTAGCTATAATTTGTTTTTGTTTTATCTTTTTGTTTTACTACTTTATTTTGAAAAAGAAAACTTTAATGATTATATAATTGGTCTTTTAATTGCTTTTCTTATTTTAACGAAGCATACAGTAGGTATTTTTTTCTTGATTGCTAGTGTAATAGTTGCTTTTAAAGATAAAGGAAAATTGAAAAAAAGACTTTTAGCTTGTTTTTTAGTTTTAGCTATTTTTCTATTTTATCTGTTAATTACTAAGAGTTTCTATCAATTTATAGATTTATGCGTTTTAGGTTTATTTGATTTTTCAAAGGGCAATGGGAAAGTGTTTAATTTTCTATTTTACTTTAGTTTAGTTCTTTTAGGCATATTACTTTTCTTTATAAAAAAGCATCCAAGAGATTTTCACTATCTTTATTTACTTGCCTTTATGGCAAATATAATACCACTTTTTGATTTATATCATGTTATGATGTTTTTGGTAGCCTCTTTGATAATATTTTTTATGAAAAAAGAAGTTGATTTTAGAGTAAATGTTGGGCTTATTATATTTATAACTATCAGTATTTTAGAAATAACCTCACTTAAAGATTATTTTTCAAAAGATTCAGTTTATCCTAACAAAATTCCTAATTTTGAATATCGTTATTTAACTAATGTAGCCATAAATAATTATGAGCAAATAAATAATAAAAAAAAAGAATATAGTAATAAGAAAGTAATATTTATAAGTGGGGATGGATATTTGTATAAACTTATGAACAATGAAAAAATTGATAAATTTGATTTAATAAATATGGGTAATTATGGCTATAATGGTAGTAGGAAATTATTAAATGATATAAAGAAGTTAAATAATGGCGTGTTTTTTGTTGACAAAGAAGAATTGGGAATAGGAAAACAAACAGACCAAGATTTGATTAAGTACATTTTAACTAATGGCAAAAAAATTGACAAGATAGCTTATTATGATATTTACACTTTAGGAGGTTAGATTGATGCAGTTCATTAAAAAGTATTGGTGGCTATTATTAGTTTTTATAGGCTCATTTTTATGTCTTAATTTTGTAGCTTACTTTCATAATTACGATGATCCTATAAATAATTACGGTTTTGCTTATGCGATTGCAAGAGGAGAAGTTCCTTATTTAGACTTTAATCTTATCTCTACACCTTTATATGCTTTTGTAACCTCATTAGGGCTTTTTATATATAATAATTATTTAACTTTTTTATTAGAACAGTCATTTTTAATTGCAGTGTGCTGTTTAGTACTTTATAAATTATTTGATAAAAAAATCACAATTATTTTGTTAATAACAATATTAACATTATATGGAAATATTATTCCAACTTATAATTTCTTTTGCTTTTTTATAATGATTTTAATCATATTTATGGAAAATAAGCATAATGATAAGGATTATTTGATAGGCTTTTTAATTGCCTTAGGTCTACTTTCTAAACAAACAGTGGGTGTTTTTTTTGTAATTCCAAGTATTATTTTTTATCATAAAAATTTAGCTAAATTGAAAAAGCGATTTATTGGTTTTATAATTCCCTGCAGTATATTTTTAATTTATTTACTTGTTAATAAATGTTTATATCAATTTATTGATTTATGTTTTTTAGGACTCTTTGACTTCTTTAACAATAATGGAATAGGAAATAAACTAGCAGGAATAAAATACTTATTGTTTTCAATAGTTGGGTTATTTGTAATGATATTTATGCTTTTTAGACATCCCAAAGATATTAATTTGTATTATCTAATTAGTGGTTTTTTCTTTGCTTTTCCACTTTTTGATGATATTCATTTTGCTATGTTTTTAAATTGTATAGTTATAGCTTTTTTGCCATATATAAACTCAAAGAATAAATCTGTACCAGTTCTTTGTACATTAATTTTTATCCTTTTTAGTCTTTTATTATATTTTACATATCCAATAGAATTAGTTTTTACTACAAAACTTAATCATTTTGAATACTTAATTCATGATAAAAAAGAGTATAAAAAGTTTTTAGAGTACAATGATTTTTTAGACAAATACAACAATAAAAAACTTATAATTATAGGTCGTTATTCAATGAAATACACTTTATATAGCGATAAGAAAGTAGATTATTTTTCTTCTCATTATACAGGTAATTTTGGATTCAATGGTTCAGAAAAGATGATTAAAAAAATAAAGAAGATGCATGATTGCTACTTTGCTGTTTCTATTAAAAATTTAAATGATAAAAATGTAAGATTACAATTTGATAAAAAGATTGCAAGATATATTATGAAAAATTTTGAAGAAATTGCTAATTTTAAAAAAGAATATAAAATTTATTATAAGAAATAACTCGAAAGATAGGTGAGTAGTATGATGAAAAAGATTGGTAAATATTTCCTTTTGTTTATATTCCTTTTTTGTTGTTATGAATTTGTTTTTTGGGGCATCAATTACGGTGACCCAATGTCCCATTACGGTTTTAGTCATGCCTTAGTAAGCGGAGAAATACCATATGTAGATTTTAATATAATTACAACACCTCTATATACTTTTTATGAAGCGCTTGGACTCATTTTTTGGGATAATTTTACAATGTTTTTACTTGAACATTGCTTGCTAGTTACAATAATGTTTTATTTATTAGAAAAAATTTATGGTAAAAATAGTTATCTTTTATTACTAGTATCATTTATATTTTGTTTTCAGTCTTTTTTACAAACTTATAATTATTTTACATTTTTCCTAATAATAGTTTTAATTTATTTAGAACATTTTTATAAAGACAAAGACTATTTAATTGGTTTTTTTATTGGTCTTAGTATTTTGGCTAAACATACTGTTGGATTTTTCTTAGTAATACCGTCTTTAATTTTTTATTATAAAGATATTAATAAATTGAAGAAAAGATTTATTGGATTAATTATGCCATTAATTGTTTTTATTTTTTATTTACTGAAAAATAAAGCCTTTTATAAATTTATAGATTTATGTTTTTTAGGATTATTTGATTTTTCTAGTAAAAATGGACATATTTTTAATTTTTATTTCTTTGTAAGTATTATTACATTGTTATTAAGTATTCTTCTATTAATAAAAAATAAGAAAGATATAAAATATTATTATCTAATATTTGCTTTTATGTTTGTTATACCAATTTTTGATAAATCACATTATTCTATATATGTGTTATCTTTTGTTGTTATGCTTTTGCCTTATTTAAAAATAAAAAATAAATATAATTACGCTATTTATTTGATAATTGGTTTTATTAGTTTTTCTTATTTCATTGGTAATTTGAGTTATGGAATAGGTGCTAAACCTATATTTGCAAAAGAATTTAAACATTTTGAATTTACTCCAATTACTAAAAAGGTAGCATTAGAGTATAAAAATACAAATAAATTATATGATTCTTATAAAAATCCTTTAATTATAAGTTATTATAATATGCATTATGATATTACACATGGTAATAAAATTGATTATTTTGATGTCTTTCTTAATGGTAACTTTGGCTATAAAGGTACAGATAAAATGATTAAGAAAATTGAAAGTATGTCTAATAAGACAATTATTATTGATAAAAAAGGTTATGAAGATGATAGTGCTGAATCTCAATTTGCTAAAGAGATTGTTGATTATATTATAAAAAATTATAAAAAAATAGACGAGAAAGGTAGATTTTTAATTTATTATAAAAAATAGTGATTTTCTATGATACAATTTATATACGTAACGTAATGTCGAGCAAGTCTTTGCCTGCAAGGACTATGTAAATGGTGAAAAATGAAAAGAAAGGTCAAGATAAATTAACTTTACTTGTCTTTATTATTAATTTTTTACATTGTCCTGTTAAAAAATGGGCTAGTTTTTTTAATTATTTATTCTTAATCATTTTTTATACAGTTTTTGCTTATGTTTTTAATTAAATAATAGATAATTAAAAGTAGTAGGAGGAAAATAAATGCGAAAAATTATTAAATATTTGTTAATGTTTGTTGGTATTTTATTTTTTCTGAACATAATTCCGTTTGATTTAGATGAAATATGGAACTATGGTTTTGCTAATAATATTTATCAAGGATTAATTCCTTATAAAGACTTTAATATGGTAATTACACCATTTTTTCCCTTCTTTATTTCTTTATTTCTACATTTATTTGGCTCAAATGCTTTAGTGGTAAATATAGTTCAAACTATTTTAATTTTAGTAACTTATTTTTTCTTAGAAAAATTATTTGATGAAAAAGCTAATTTATTATTTATTGTTTTGATTGGAAATTTTGATTTAATATATGCAAGTTATAATTATTTTGCTTTTTTAATATTTCTAATAATATTATATTTAGAAGAAAAAAAGAAAAGTGATTATCTTATTGGATTTTTATTAGGTTTAGCCATTTTAACAAAACAGAGTATTGGTTGTTTTTTATGCTTGCCAACTTTATATTATGTAATTAAAGAAAAGAAAATAGATAAATTAGTAAAGAGAATACTAGGAATGCTTATACCAATTAGTATATTTATATTATATTTAGTAGTAACTGATAGTTATAGGCAATTTTTAGATTTATGTTTATTTGGCCTTTTTGATTTTGGTAAGAAAAATTATATAGGTAATGTTTTTGTAATAATAATTTTAGTCTTGTCATTAATTACAACTATTTATTTGATAATAAAAAATCCTAATGATATAAAAAAATATTATATTTTAGCCTTTTCATCAATTGCTTTGCCAATGTTAGATAGTTTTCATATTAAGTTTTTCTTATTCGTGTTTTTATTCTTATTTATTGATAAAGTGCAATTAAAATTAAATTTAGACTTGTTATGTTTAGGCTTTCTATTAGGAATGAACTTACTTTGTTTAAAAAAAGAAGTTAAAGATGGTTTGAATTTTCCAAATTCTATAAATCATTTCGAATATAGATATATATCTAAAGAACATGAGAAAGAAACAAAACAAGTAGTAAAAGCTATAAAGAAATATAAAGATAAAAAAGTACTTTGTTTGTTTGAACAAAGCTATTATTATAAAATTGTTATGGATGAAAAAGTTAATTATTTTGATTTAATTAATACAGGCAACTGGGGGTATAATGGTTCGGAAAAATTAAAAAAAGCTTTAGAAAAAGAAAAAAATTCTATATTTGTTATTAATAAAGATTCTTTCATTGATAATAAGCAGACAGATAAGGTTGCTTTAAATTATGTGTTAGATAATGGTAAAAAAATTGAGCAAATATATGGATTTGAATTTTATGAAATGGAATAACTTAGAAATGAAGAAAAAATATTTTACAAATTTTTAATTTATAGTATAATTAGATTTGAAGATAGGAGTTTGTTATGGATAGTATTTATACTGGAATAGATTTAGGTAGTCATAGTATAAAGATAGTAGTTTGTGAAAAAAAGAATGATAAGTTCAATTGTATAGCAGCTACTAGTGTTAGAGCACATGGTATTAAAGATGGGCAAATTACCGATACTAAAGCAGCTGTTTCTAGTGTTAAAGAAGCTTTAAAAGATGTTGAAGAAATGCTAGGCTTTAAAATAAAAAAAGTAATTGCTTGTGTACCACCAACTGACTGCAAAATGGATATATTAAAAGGTAGTGCTGAAGTATCAGACTATAATTGTATTACGGGAATAGATGTTAGTAATGCTATTGGAGATGCCTTAAAAGACTTAAACTTAAAAAATGAAGAGCTTGTTACATCAATTCCAATTGGTTTTACTGTTGATAAAAAAGAAGAAATAAAAGACCCTAAAAAGATGAGAGGTAGTAAAATAGAAACTAAAGTAGTAATAAGTACTTTAGAAAAAGAACCTTTGTATCGTATTTTAGAAGTATTAAAACTAAGTGGTTTAGAAACAGTTGATATAGCCTATACTTCTACGGGGGACTATTATACCGTTAAAAGTAAAAGATTAGATGAATTAGTAGGAGCCATAATTAATATAGGTGAAACTAAGACTAATGTAGCTATTTATAATAGAGGTATACAAATTAAAAATAGTACTATACCTGTAGGTAGTAAGAATGTTGATAAAGATATTTCTTATGTTTATAAAATAGATTTAAAAACTTCTAAAAAAATAAAAGAAACGTTTGCTGTTGCGGTTAGTAAAAATGCTGATAATACAGATAATATTGAAATTACTAATACTGAAAATGAAACTAAGGAAGTATCACAAGTAGATATTTCTAAAGTAGTAGAAGCTAGGTTAAAGGAAATATTAAAACTTGTTAAAAATGAAATAAAAAACTTAACAAATAGAGAAATCCGTTATATAATAATAACAGGTGGCTTAAGTGAGATAGCTGGTTTCCAAACTATTGTTGATGATGAATTTGGTTTTGTAGCCAAAGTATGCAGTATTTCAACTGTTGGGGTAAGACATAATAAATATAGTAGTGCTCTAGGAGTTGTTAAGTATTTTGCTGATAAGTTATCTTTACGTGGTAAAAGTTATAATATGGTTGAGGATAATGATATTAATAATTTAATAAAAGAAACAGAAGTTACAGAGAACGTTGATGAAAATATAACGAGTAAGATATTTAGACATTTTTTTGATGATTAAGGAGGATAAGGTATGATAGGCGGATTAGAAATGGATCAGTTAGCAAAAATAAAAGTTATCGGCCTAGGTGGTGGCGGTGGTAACGCTATTAATAGAATGGTTGAATCTGGTGTTAAAGGTGTAGAATTTATTGCCGCTAATACAGATTTACAAGTTTTAAATACTTCAAAAGCAGATATAAAAATTCAAATTGGTGCTAATTTAACTGATGGATTAGGAGCTGGAGCTAAGCCCGAAATTGGTAAAGAAGCAGCTTTAGAATCTAAAAAAGAAATAGAAGAAGCTTTGACAGGTGCCGATATGGTTTTCATCACTTCAGGAATGGGTGGTGGAACAGGAACGGGTGCTGCGCCAATTGTTGCCGAAATTGCTCAAGGCTTAGGTGCTTTGACGGTTGCTATCGTAACAAAGCCTTTCTCATTTGAAGGTAAAAAACGTATGGACAATGCTTTAGCTGGTATTGAAGAGTTAAGAAAGCATGTTGATACATTGATAGTAATTCCTAATGATAGATTAAGAGAAATAATTGATAAAACAACACCAATGTTAGAAGCTTTTAAAGAAGTTGATAATGTTTTACGTCGTGGTGTTCAGTCAATTTCTGATTTAATAGCTGTTGTTGGACTTGTTAACTTGGACTTTGCGGATGTAAGAGCCGTTATGGAAAAATCAGGTCGTGCTATTATTGGAATTGGTATTGGTATGGGTGAAGATAGAGCGATTGAAGCTGCTAGACAAGCTGTTTCTAGTCCATTACTAGATGCTTCAATTGAGGGAGCTACGGATGCTATTATCAATATAACTGGTGGTGTTAATTTAACATTGTTTGAAGCAGAACAAGCTGCCGAAGTTGTAAGAGCAGCTGCTAATACAGATATTAATACTATTTTTGGTTCTGTAATAAATGAAAATTTATCAGATGAAGTAATTGTTACAGTTATTGCTACAGGTTTTGATAAAGTTAAAAAGAAAGAAGAACCTGTCTTACAAGCTGCTGCTAGTCCACAACAAAATAGAAGAACTACTCCAGATACATATAAACCAGTACCTGAAGTATTACAAGATGATGACGATGATGATACCTCAACAGGAGGAGATTATGAATTGCCACCATTCTTAAGAGATAGGAATTTTTAAAAATCTAATGTTTTATTAGATTTTTTCTATATATAATAGAGTTAATGGAGGTACTTATGAAGATAGAAAATGATTTTTCCCAAAACTTTTTTAAATGTTTTAATGAAGCACAAGGAGTCGCAACGGCCAAAAGAATAATTTTAAAAAGTAAAAATATAAATGTTACAACTTATTTAGAAAATTTGTTTTTAATAAGTATTTTACTTTTATTATTTGGCGTTTTGTTTTTAACAATTAATAATAAGATAATATTTTTCCTATTTATATTTGCTGATTTACTTAATCTTTTTTTACATACTATTTATATTAGTGAAAGAGTTATTAATAAAAATAATTTAAAAGGCAATACTATAATTAATGAAAAAGGTATTATAAATGATTCTTATAAAAATATTGAGATGCATTTTTCCTGGGATTTAGTTCAAGCTGTTGTTATAAAGAAGTATAGTATTACTATTCTAACTAAAACGCCGTGCTTTTTCTTTTTTGATAGTTCTAAAGAAGAAGAGATAAGAAAATTGTTGAAAAAGTATAAAAAGGAAAATTTAATCATAGAAGAGAGTTGAAGAAAACAATGGATTTTGAAGATAAAGTAGTAGTTATTACAGGAGCTACGAGAGGGATAGGCTTAGAAATTGCGAGGTCTTTTTTAGAAAAGAAAGCTAATGTAATTATTTTTGGGTCTAAAGAAGAAACGGTTGATAATGCTAAAGAGATATTAAAAAAAGAAGGATTTGATTGTTTAGGATATTATCCAAATTTAAGTAATTATGAAGAAGTAGAAAGTGTAGTTAAAGAGATAACAGAAAAGTTTGGCCGAATCGATATTTTAATAAACAATGCTGGAGTTTCGGCTAATAAAAAAATTGAAGATACAACATCTTTAGACTTTGAACAAATAATGGATATAAATGTTTTAGCTATGTTTAATATGATTAAAGCCGTTGTTCCATATATGAAAGAAAAAGGGCAAGGTGTTATTTTAAATACTAGTTCAATGGTAAGCATTTACGGACAAAAATCAGGTGTAGGTTATCCAGCTAGTAAATTTGCTGTTAATGGTTTAACAAAATCTTTAGCTTTAGAACTAGCCCCTTTTAATATAAGAGTAAATGCCGTTGCGCCAGGTATTATAAATACGGATATGGTTGCTAAACTACCTAAAGAAATGATAGAGCCACTTATTAAAACTATTCCATTAGGTAGAATTGGAGAGCCCAGAGATATAGCTAATGCTTTCTTATTTTTAGCAAGCAATATGGCTAGTTATATAACAGGAGTAGTTCTTCAAGTAGATGGAGCTGCTAAAAATTAAAAGTATTTTTACACTTTAATGAAAAAAATAGTAAATAGCTATAGAAATATTTACTATTTTTTGATATACTGTTATATGATAAAGAAAATATACTAAATTGAATAGAATAAAAAGAGGCATTTATTATGAAGAAAAAGAGTTTGTATTTTTTAATATTGTTAATTGTCTTTTCTAGTGTAAAGGTTTATGCTAAAGATGATATACCAGATGCTTTAAATAAAGAGTGGTACTGTAATATTGTAAAAGGAAATGCAATTAATAATTACTTTAATTTACCAAATGTAGAAGAAGGCTTAAAAATTAATATAGAAGATTATGAAACAAGTGCTGATTTTGAAGATGCAATTGATTATTATAACTTAGAAAATTATCGTATTACGTTAAATTTTAAATCTAAAAATAAAGTTGACATTGGTTGGACAAGTTTACTTTACAATGATGATTATGAAGAAGCTCAACATGTAGTTAGAAAATTTACATATCAAATGGATAATAATCAAGGTACATTTACTTATAAAGATAAAAGTTATCCATTTATATTAAATAATCAAGTATTGACAGTACCTAGTCAAAGTGTTACTTGTTATGCTGATTTAGTTGAAGCTCAAAAGAGTTATAAATTATATGAACTAAATGAAAAATATGATAAATCAATGGCTGATGAAGAGGGCTTTATTGCTGTTGATGGCGTTTTAAAAAAATATTTAGGAACTAAAAGAAAGTTAATTTTACCGGCAACAATAAAAGAAGTAGCTAGTTTTGACAGTGATAATGTTTATTATTTTAGTAGTTTAGTTATACCTAAAAATGTTTTAAAAATAGATGATTCTGCTTTTCAATATTTAAATACAGATGAATTAGTATTAGAAGATGGCGTTGTTGAAATTGGAGCAGAAGCTTTTCTAGATACTGATTTTGTTGATATTTACTTACCAGCTTCTATTACTAGTATAGGCGCAAATGCGTTTGGTAGTAAGATTATTGAAAAGCCAACTTTTCATATAGTAAGAGGCTCAGTAGTAGATACTTATTTACAAAGTAACTATGGTGGGTCTGATATCAATATTGAATATGATTATGAAAGTAGTAATGAAATTATTACAAAGTGTCAAGAATATGTCAATTATTCTTATAAGGAAGTAAAGAGTTTTCTCAATGATGGCTTTGCGATTAGAAATGATATCTTGTATGCTTGTTCAAAACAAGCAACAGTTGTACAAATACCATCAGGAGTTAAAACCATAGCAACGGAAGCATTCTCTGATTACTATAATAAAAAAGTAAAAACAATTATTGTACCAGAAAGTGTTAAGACAGTAGAAAATGGCAGCTTTTCCTATACGCCTGCTAAGACAATAATCTTTCTAGAGGGCTTAGAAAAGATAGAAAGTCACGCTTTTTCAGATGTTTATGCGAAAGATATTTATTTACCAAAAACAATAAAGAAGATAGGCAAAAATATTTTTGCTAATGAAAAAGGCTTGAATAAAACAATTTTCCATGTGGAAAAAGATTCAGAAATTGCTAAATACCTAGAAAAAAATCCTCCTGAAGGAGATTTTGAAATAGCTTATGATTACGAAAAAGCCAATTCAATTGTATCCGAAGAACAAAAATTTAATAAAATGAAGTTTATTATCTTTGGAGCTATCTTAACTTCTCTTTTAGCAATCGTTATTTTAATAAGAACTATTACTAAGAGTAGAAAAAATGAAAAAAATAAAGCTTTAAAAAATAAGAAACATTCTAGAAGACTTAAGAGCTTAAATGAAAATATTTTATCTTTAGACCCTATAGGTGAAAATAAAGATTTCTTTGCCGAAACAGACAAGGCTACTAACAATGATATTAATGTTGATGAAAATAGTAACGTTAATATGAATAACGATGTTACTACTAATTATCCCAATAATATTAATGATAAACAGTTTACTGAAGTTAATAGTAATGTAGTTATTAATGATACTAGCAATATTGATAATAATCAGTTTGTTGGAGTAAATAATGCAGTTGTTAATACAAAAACAGAAGGTAATTTTAATAAAGAAAATACTTATGAAGAAAATAATATTGACAATAATGTTGAAACTTCTGTAAATTATGATGTTGTTAAAGATGAAGAAATTATTTCTAATGAAGATACATTATCACAAAATGATACTGAAACAAGTTATAATTATTTAAGTGGAAGTCTTAGTGATAATCCTTTAAATGCTAATATTTTAAAACAGATAGATGATAATGCAATTATTAATAGGGATGATAATGAAAAAGTAGAAGAAAAAACTGATGATATCAAAGTTAATGAAGATATTCTTAAAGAAGATGATGAATTAATTTAGTGTTGACACCACCCGTATAGGGTGGTATACTTTTGCTATGGAGATGAAGAAAAATGGAAAGAAAAAGAAAAGAAACTAAAAGAACTGAAGCTGAGAAGCAATATTTAGCTAATCGTTTAACTACTGTTGATGGTCAAGTAAAAGGAATCATTAAAATGGTTGATGATGACAGATTTTGTGGAGATATTTTAATTCAGGTTTCTGCTGTTATTAGTTCTTTAAAAGGAATAGGTGAGAGGGTACTAAAAGATCATCTAACTAATTGTCTAGCTGATGAAATTAATAAAGATAATACAAAAGCTGTAGAAGAAGTTATTAGTTTATTTCAAAAAATTAAGTAAGGTGACTTATAATGTCTAAAGTAATTTTAAATATTAAAGGAATGACTTGTAGTGCTTGTCAAGTTGGACTTGAAAAATATTTGAATAAACAAAAAGGCATAATAAATGCTAATGTTAATTTAGTAATGGCTCAAGCTACTATTGAGTATGAAGATTATCTTACTTTAGCTGATTTAGAAAGATTTGTTGACGAAGCTGGTTTTGAAAGTGCCGGCCTTTTTAATCCCTTAGAAGAAAAAAGTAATGATAAAGAAAAAATAGTTCCTTTAATTATATTAGGTTTATTAGCTCTATTAGTCTTATATATATCTATGGGACCTATGATAGGCTTAAAAGAAATAAGCTTTTTAAGTATGCATAAATATCCCATTAATTATGCTTTAAGTTTACTTATACTTACAATCCCTTTTTTAATATATGGCTTGGATATTTTTAAAAGTGGGTTTAAGAACTTTTATCATAAAACGCCTAATATGGATACTTTAGTAACGCTTGGTGTTATAACTAGTTTTATATATAGTATAGTTAATTTTATTTTGATAATAAATGGCAAAGCTCTAGTTATGAATCTTTATTTTGAGTCTTGTGTAATAATTATTTATTTTATAAAATTAGGTAGAATTATTGATAATGCTAGTAAAGAAAAAACAAAAGAGGCTTTAAAAGAATTAGTGCAAATTACACCGACAAAAGCTCTTTTAAAGAAGAAAGATGAAGTTGTAGAAGTTACTATTGATGAAGTATTAAAAAAAGATAATTTAGTATGTAAGCCAGGTATGAAAATAGCTGTTGATGGTGTTATTACTAAAGGAGAAGCTCATATTGACGAAGCTTTTATTACAGGTGAAGCTATTCCTAGTAAAAAGAAAGTTAATGATAAAGTAGTAGCAGGTAGTCTAAATATAGATGGCTATATAGAATATGAAGCTTTGAAAATAGGTAAAGATTCAACTATTTCTGAGATAGTTAAATTAGTAGTAGAAGCAACTAATACTAAAGCACCTGTTCAAAGATTAGCGGATAAAATTAGTAGTTATTTTGTGCCTAGTATAATGCTTATAGCTTTTATGACTTTTATTTTTAATTTAATATTTGGTAGTTCATTTAATGAAAGTATAAAAGCTTTTGTAACGGTATTAGTAGTTGCTTGTCCGTGCTCTTTAGGTTTAGCAACACCTCTTGCAGTAGTTGTAAGTATGGGGACGGCTACTAAAAAGGGGATATTAATAAAAAATAGTGCTACTTTAGAAATTATAAGTAAAATAGATACAGTTGTTTTTGATAAGACTGGGTCACTTACTTATGGTAATTTGCAAATTGAACAAGTAATTAATAAATCTAATTATACTGATGAAGAATTATTATTAAAAATAGCTTCGATAGAGGCTTATTCTACTCATCCTATTGCGAATGCTTTTAAGATTTATGTAGATAAAAATAATGTTTCTTTAGAAAAAGTTGATGATTTTTTAAATCTACCTGGTATAGGCCTTAAAGGCATTATTGATAAAAGGGAAGTTTATGTTGGTAGTGAGAAGTTATTTACAAAGTTAAAGATTAAGGAAGATGCCTTTTTAGCTAGTAAAAAGCAAGAGTTAGAAAATAAAGCTAATAGTCTTATCTATTTAATAGAAGATAAAGAAGTATTAGGTTTAGTAGGTATTTCTGATATTGCTAGAAGTGAAGCTAAGGATACTGTTAAAAAGCTATTAGCTGAGAAAAAAGATGTAATTATGTTGACAGGTGACAACGAAAAAGTTGCGAATATTATGGCAAAGAAGCTTGGTATAAAAAGAGTTATTGCGAATGTATTACCACAAGAGAAGACTAAGTTTATTAAAGAGTTACTTAAAAAAGATAAGTCTGTTTTAATGGTGGGTGACGGTATTAATGATGCTCCTTCTTTAGCGACAGCTAGTATTGGTGTTAGTTTTAATAGTGGTACCGATATAGCAGTAGATTCAGCTGATGTAATACTTATGAATGATAATTTAGATAATATAGTTAATTTATTTAATATAAGTAGTAAAACTTTAAGAATAATAAAGCAAAATTTGTTTTGGGCATTCTTTTATAATATATGTATGGTACCTATTGCAGTTGGCTTATTGAAGCCGTTTGGAATTAGTATGAATCCGTCATTTGCTGGAATAGCCATGACTCTTAGTAGTCTAACAGTAGTATTTAATTCATTGAGGTTAAGAAAATGCAAAGATTTCAAGAGATAGAACGTAGTATTATTAAAAAATATCGTAAAGTAATTTGGGCTAGATTTGTAAAAGCGTTTAAAGAATATGAGCTTATAAAAGAAAATGATAGTATAATGGTTTGTATTAGTGGTGGTAAGGATTCATTTTTACTAGCTAAGTGTGTTCAAGAGTTGCATAGACATAGTGACGTTAATTTTGATGTGCATTATGTTGTAATGGACCCAGGATATAATAAAGTAAATAGAGAGTTAATTGAAGAAAATGCTAAGATTTTGAATATTCCTATCCAAATATTTACAAGTGATATTTTTGATATTGTTAAAGATATAGATAAAAGCCCTTGTTACTTATGTGCTAGAATGCGCAGAGGATGCCTTTATAATAAGGCTAAAGAGTTGGGTTGCAACAAAATTGCGCTAGGTCATCATTTTAACGATGTAATTGAAACTTCCTTACTCGCCATGTTTTATTCATCGGAAGTTAAGACGATGATGCCTAAGTTACATAGTGAGAATTTTCCAGGGTTAGAGTTAATTAGACCGCTTTATTTAGTTAAGGAAGATAGTATTATAGAGTGGGCTAAGTATAATAATTTAACTTTTTTAAATTGCGCTTGTCGTTTTACAGAGAATTGTAATATAAATGATGAGGGAAGTAAGCGTTTAGAAATGAAGAAGCTTATTAAGAAGTTAAAAGAAGTCAATCCTAAAGTAGATGATAATATTTTTAAAGCTTTAGATAATGTAAATATAGACTGTATTTTAGGTATTAAGAAAAATGGGGAATATAAAAGTTTTTTAGATAGTTATGACAAAGAGGACAAGTAATTGTCTTTTTTTTTTGACAAGTCAAATTATTGTGCAAATGCAAAAAAAATTAAAAAGTTCTTGACAATACCCAATGGGGGAGATTGTCCGAGAATGAAAATGTAATTATAGGTTCTATGAGGGTAGATGAATATAAAATTTTAGAAAAAT